>CALRRX020000008.1:0-18497 GCA_943370675.1 Reyranella massiliensis 521
GGTGGTTTTATCTGCTACTTGGAAATACAAAGCTATTTCAAACACCGATAGTTCTGTGAAACAAAAATTTGTTTGGAAGAAACCTTAAGCCGAATGGTATGGTTTCACACAAAAACAAATCCCATGGCACTCGAATTAGGCTCAGCAGCACCCGACTTTATCCTCCCTTCTACTTCAGATAAAAAAGTTTCCCTTTCCAAAGACCTGAGCGGAAAAGCATTAATCCTTTTTTTCTACCCCAAAGATTTCACCAGAGGGTGTACTGCCGAGGCGTGTGAATTCAGGGATCAATTTGCTGAGTTTAGAGACTTGGACATTCCTGTATTTGGCGTCAGTCGAGATGACATTCCTACCCATGAGAAATTCAAAAAAGCTTACAAGTTACCTTTTGACTTGCTATCAGACGAATCGGGAAAAGTTTGCAAAGCTTATGATGCCCTTATCCCTTTGATCAAAATGCCAAAGAGAGTCACTTATTTATTGGACAGTGAGCACAAAATCGCAGGGATTTATGAAGGACTTTTTGAAAACAAGTCGCACATCGAAGCGATGCTCCGGAAACTCAAAAAATGATCAAGACGAAATAATCAGGCCGTCTTTCATGACCACTTTTCGGTCAGCCATACCGGCTAGTTCTTCATTGTGAGTCACAATGACAAAGGCCAATTTCAATTCGTCCCGTAACCTGAAAAACAACTCATGCAATCCTCGGGCGTTGGTGGTGTCCAAGTTACCGCTTGGTTCGTCAGCAAAGACCACCTGAGGATGATTGATCAAAGCTCTGGCTACGGCCACACGCTGCTGTTCGCCTCCGGAAAGTTCAGATGGCTTGTGGTCTAGTCGGTGACTGATTCCAAGAATTTCTGCCAACTCTCCTGCTCTTTTTTCTAGTTCAGATTCAGTTTTGCCTTGGATAAATCCGGGAATGTAGATGTTTTCCAAAGCGGTAAACTCAGGCAGCAGATTATGAAATTGAAAAATAAACCCGATAGAATCATTTCTAAACTCGGCAAGGCGATCCCCTTTGAGTTGGATCAGATTTTTGCCATTCATAGATAATTCTCCTTTGTCAGGCTGATCAAGCGTACCCAAAATGTGCAGCAAGGTACTTTTGCCAGCTCCTGATGAACCGACAATAGATACTATTTCAGAGGAAGAAATTTCTAAATCTACCCCTTTCAAAACGTGTAAACTTCCGTAGGATTTATGAATCCCTTTGGCAATCAGCATGGTATCTTTTTTTGACTTTTTAAAAGTAAAACAAATCCCTCAAATCCAGGAATTAAGAGGCTTTTTTGCCAAAAATTGAAAAAGGCTGGTTTGATTTATCCACCTCATCCGCTTATCTTCGGGCAAAAATTTAAGAAGCATGAACATTCACGAATATCAGGCTAAAGAAGTACTTAAAGGGTACGGTGTTAGAATTCAGGAAGGGATCGTGGCAGATTCTCCTGAGGCTGCACACGAAGCCGCTGTAAAACTCAACGCTCAGACAGGTACTTCCTGGTACGTGATCAAAGCTCAAATTCATGCCGGTGGCCGTGGTAAGGGTGAAGTTAAAGAAACCGGTTCTAGAGGTGTGGTTCTTGCCAAGAAATTGGAAGATGTGAAAGAAAAGGCTGCTGCCATTCTTGGTGGTACCTTGGTCACCATCCAAACAGGTGCTGAAGGTAAAAAAGTAAATAAAGTTTTGATCGCTGAGGATGTATACTATCCTGGAGCATCAGAACCAAAAGAATATTACATGTCTATCCTCTTGGACAGAGCTACAGGATCCAATGTGATCATGGCTTCTACCGAAGGAGGTATGGACATCGAGGAGGTTGCTGAGCATCATCCTGAAAAAATCATCAAAGAGTGGATCGATCCTAAGGTTGGTCTTCAAGGATTCCAAGCGAGAAAAGTAGCTTTCAAATTGGGCCTTTCTGGAACAGCTCATAAAGAAATGGTGAAATTCATCACCTCTCTTTACAATGCTTACGTTGCGACTGATTCTTCTCAGTTTGAAATCAACCCAGTGCTAAAAACTTCCGATGACAAAATTTTGGCAGTAGATGCTAAAGTGAATATCGATGACAATGCGCTCTATCGTCAGCCTAAATTCGCTGATCTGAGAGATTTGGCTGAAGAAGATCCATTGGAAGTAGAAGCTGGTAAATCAGGTCTTAACTATGTGAAACTTGACGGAAACGTGGGCTGTATGGTTAACGGTGCCGGTCTTGCCATGGCGACCATGGATATGATCAAGCTATCAGGCGGTGAGCCTGCCAACTTCCTTGACGTAGGAGGAGGAGCTAATGCAACCACTGTTGAAGCTGGTTTCAGAATCATCCTTCAGGATCCGAATGTAAAAGCGATTTTGATTAACGTATTCGGCGGTATCGTACGATGCGACAGAATCGCAAACGGTGTAGTAGAAGCTTACAAAACTATCGGAGACATCCGAGTACCAATCATTGTAAGACTTCAGGGTACCAACGCTGAAGAAGGAGCGAAAATCATCGACGAATCAGGATTGAAAGTATTCTCAGCCATCACTTTGAAAGAAGCTGCTGACAGAGTAAAAGCTGCTCTAGAAGTAAAATAATAGATTACGCACTCGTAGTTCAACTGGATAGAATATCGGATTTCGGCTCCGAGGGTTGAGGGTTCGAATCCTTCCGAGTGTACAAAGCTCAGACGAAAGTCTGGGCTTTTTTTTTGTGTGGGAAAGCATTTAGGATTCGCTTATTGTTTCATTAAAGTGTTGATTCACGAAATATTCTTTTCTCCCACTTCCTCTTTTATAAAAGTAGCGTCATCGAAAATTCGTTTTCCAACCCCTTTTGAAAAAGATCCATTGAAAGAATATATTTTCATTTTAATGGGATATCACAAGGAAAATGTCCCATTTGAAATCGTGAGAACCCTTGTTTGTCACCGAATAGTTTTTGGATTGGGTAATACTAGGAGCTAATCGGAAAAATTGAATTATTTCAAGACTATAAAATAAAAAAGCAGGAGTAAAACCCCTGCCCTTTATTTGAAAACTAAACCAACTATTATTTAACTACCACAATGAATTCAAAAATAATACAAATCTCATTAAATCAAAATCCCAAATAAAAATTTGTATTTTTTTTATTTCTTATCAGGAAAGTTGCCTCGCTTAAATGCTATTCCAAGTGCAAGGCCTTGGCTAAATTGGATTTTTTCGTCCTGATCGATATCATATAAACTCAAGCTAGTTAAGCTGACATTGATCAGATTAGTCACCTTGGCAGTAAGGCCCAAATCCAAACGGTGGTCAATGGTCTTGAAGGCTAAGGTTTCATAATTCGAGTACATCTGATACCTTATCAAGAGTCCTAAGTTTTCAGCTAGCTTTTTATTCCAGTCTGCCATCAGGCTAAATGCAAGCCATTCCTGTCTCACTTTCTTCCCTATTTCTACCCCATAGTTGGATGGAACCTCTCGGTAAAGTTCCGTATCGGTAACAAAGGTCCATCTTGGAGAAAAAGGGGACATCCTAAGTGAAAATTCTGAATTAGGCTTGTACTCGATACCTAGACTAGTGGTGAAGTAAGCAGGATTGGCAAACTTGGAGATGAGTCTTTTTTCAGGGCCGCTGAAATCATATCCAGGAGCAAATTGAGAAAGTAAATTGGCTGCGAAGAAGTAATTCCACTTGGAATTGATTTTGAAACCAACCTTTGAGTCTAAGAAAATCCGATCATTGGACTTTCTAGTTTCTTCCCCTTGGTTTTTCACGATACCATAGATGAAATCCAAAGTGTTGTCCCAAGTCCACTTATCCTTGGCATAATTAGCTCTGCCTTGAAGGTACATTCCCAAGGCAACTGAATTGACTCCTCCCCCTTTCCAATTACCACTGAAGGAAGCTTGATTAAAGTTAATCCCACCTCCGATTTCTTTCAGCCAGTAGCTTGTGTCTTTTTTGGCTAATGAAGGGTCATCCTGTGCCCAAGATGTGAGTGTACTGAAGAAGACAAAAATGAGAACAAGGGCTTTTTTCATAGTTTACTGAGTTAAAGTAAGAGATCAAAAGTAAAAAATTGAACCTCCTAAAACAGGCATTTAGGATATCAACTGAAAAAATTCCTACATAAACCGAAAGTCTGACAGCATCCAACTATCCAAACCAAGAGCATTTCGCGGAAAAAGAAAAAGCCCAAAGAATCTATGGATCCCTTGGGCTTTGAGAAAGGCGCGACTTTATCAGTCTACCAGCTTCACCTGCATGACTTCCTCTGCATCTACAGCGAAAAACTCTTTGTGTACATTGAAGTCTGGCTCTCCTTCTTTTGGAGATTTTGCTACGTAAGTTCCATCCTCCTGCATGACGTAGGAGTTTACGTTATCCTTCAAATTAAAAGAAAGAATGTTCATCAATTGTCTTTCCAAAAGTGGAGACTCAACCTTAAATAAAGATTCCAACCTTTTGTCAAAACTCCTTACCATCATATCCGCGCTACCTGAATAAGTACGCGTCTCTCCATTGTTATGGAAATGGTAAATCCTGCTATGCTCCAAGAAATCTCCTACAATCGATAGCACTTCAATATTTTCGCTTAAACCTATACGTCCCGGACGAAGGCAGCAAATCCCTCTCACGATCAATTTTATTTTGACGCCTGATTGCGAAGCTCGATAAAGCGCATAGATGATTTCCGAATCTTCCAAAGAATTGACTTTGATGAACACCCCACTTGGAAGTCCCTTCCGGGCATTTTCGGCCTCCTGCTCGATGAAGTGAATCAGTTGATTTCGCATATCACGAGGGGCAGTGATCAAGTTTCGGTAATCACTCGGCACAGAATGTCCCGTGATTACATTGAAAAACTCAGATACATCGTTGGCCAACACCTCATTGGTAGTAAGTAAACCTATGTCAGTATACAGTCTTGCGGTGTCTTCATTGTAATTGCCCGAACCCAAATGCACGTATCGGGTGATTTCCTGATCGTCCTTTTTGACGATTAGTAAAAGCTTGGTATGTGTCTTTAGGTTTGATATTCCATAGATCACAAAGCAACCCGCTTTTTGGAGCTTCTTTGCCTCTCGGATATTATTTTCCTCATCAAATCTGGCCTTAACCTCGAAAAGTACCGAAACGTGTTTCCCGTTTTCAGCAGCACGAAGCAAAGCCTTGGTAATCCGACTATCTTTTGCCAAGCGATAAATGGTCATCTTAATCGCCATGACATCCGGATCTTCTGCGGCTTTTTCGATCAAGTCCAGAATGGAATCAATGTTATTATAAGGATGATGGAGAAGGATATCTTTCTCTTTCAAAATATCAAAGATCTCTGCCCTGCCCTCCTCCGGATAAGAAAGTGGCTTCACAGGCTCTGGAATCTGTGGCAGTCGATCACGGAATCTTTTATTTCCCACAATTTGCCATAGTCCTGTAAAATCAATCATGCTAGCCCTACGGACCATAAATACAGAATCGGGATGTAGATTCCATCGCTCCAAGAGCGAATTGAGCATCCACTTAGAATAGCCTTCTTCAATCTCGATTTTCACCACACGACCCGTCTTCCGCTCCATCAGTTTTCGCTTCACTTCTTCCAAGAAGTTGGCATCCATGTCCTCACTTTCTTCCAAGGTAAAATCCCCATTTCGGGTGATTCTGAAAAGGCTTACTGATTCAATTTCTACATTTCTAAAAAGTGAAATCAAATTCTCACGAATGACTTCCTCAATGGGAATCAGGGTCAGGGAGTTTTCTCTTTCAATCTCAAAAAATCTTGGAATATTAGCCGGAATCTGCACAAAGCTCATTTTTCGCATGTCCTTGCGCTCTCCAGGGCTAGTGGTGACCACACCAAAAACCAGAAGCTTATTCATCAAAATCGGAAAAGTACGATACCCATCATAAACCATGGGCGTAAGCATAGGATAGATGGCCTTGATAAAGTATTGCCTTACCTTTTCCTGCTCTTCCTCATTCAGCTTGGATACGTTGACCAACGAAATGCCCTCCTGATGCAATTCGGGAAGAATCACTTGTGTAAAGTGCTGGTGCTGGTCGAGGTGAAAGCGCTGACAGTCCTTCATCAGCTTTTCTTTGAAAGGTTCCTCTCTTAAGCCTGAATAATCTACCCGCTCTTTGTCGTAATCGAGGTAATTGTACAGCGAACCCACCCTGATCATAAAAAACTCATCCAAGTTGGAAGCGGTAATCGCCAAGAATTTCAGCTTTTCGAAAATGGTTCGAAAGGGCTTTTTGGACTGATCCAAAACACGCTCGTTGAATTTCACCCAACTTAAATCACGACTGATCAGGTCACTCTTCTGAATGATTGACTCGTATTTATCGCCTACAGCCAGTTTCATATCTATCTACTCGTAAGATCAATTTTTAAACTAAAACCCAAATGGAACTTCTGGATGGTTTATGCAAAAAAGGGGCTTAAACTAAGCCCCTGAATTTATTAAGTGTCGATTTTCGCGTATTTCGCATTTCGTTCGATGAAGTCTCTTCTTGGGGCTACTTCATCTCCCATCAGCATGCTGAAGAGGTGGTCTGCTTCAATTGCTGATTCGATTGTCACTTGTTTGAGCGTTCGGGTATTTGGATCCATAGTAGTTGACCAAAGTTGCTCCGGGTTCATTTCACCCAAACCCTTGTATCGCTGGATTCCTACGCTGTCCTCTCTGCCGTCTTTGGCCATCTCAGAGACCAGTCTTTTTCGCTCTTCCTCAGTCCAGCAGTAGCGCTCGTCTTTTCCTTTTTTAAGCAAATACAAAGGAGGCAAGGCGATATAAACATATCCTTTTTCAATCAAGGCCTTCATGTAGCGGAAGAACAAAGTCAAAATCAGGGTTCTAATGTGCGAACCGTCAATATCAGCATCCGTCATGATGATGATCTTATGATAGCGCAGGTGAGAAAGATCGAGCTCTTTGTCGTCGTGGGCGGTACCAAACTTCACCCCCAAAGCGGTGAGGATATTTTTGATTTCGTCGTTATCGTAAATTTTGTGCTCGTGGGCTTTTTCCACATTTAGGATTTTACCCTTTAGTGGCAAAATCGCCTGAAAATCTCTATCTCGTCCTTGCTTGGCAGACCCGCCCGCAGAGTCCCCTTCGACAAGGTACAATTCACAAACCGTAGGATCTGAGTTAGCACAGTCTGCAAGCTTGCCTGGAAGACCGCCGCCTCCCAAGACGTTTTTGCGCTGCACCATCTCACGCGCTTTTCTGGCAGCATGTCTGGCTTGGGCGGCTAAAATCACCTTACCCACGATTGTTTTCGCTTCACGAGGGTGCTCCTCGAGCCAGCTTTGCAATACTTCGGAAACAGCACTATCCACTGCTCCTACCACATCCGAGTTACCCAATTTGGTCTTGGTTTGACCTTCAAATTGAGGTTCGGCTACTTTCACAGAGATCACTGCAGTCAAACCTTCACGGAAGTCATCCCCTGAAACTTCGATCTTCAACTTTTCGAGCATGCCCGATTTATCTGCATAAGCTTTGAGCGTACGGGTCAAGGCTCTTCTAAAGCCGGTCACGTGAGATCCACCTTCATAGGTATTGATCGTGTTGACATATGAAACTACATTCTCAGTGTAGGAATTATTGTAGTTCATTGCCACTTGAACAGGCACTTCCTGATTGAGGGATTCGATGTAGATTGGCTCTTCTATGATCTTTTCACGGGTCTCGTCCAGGTACTTCACAAACTCTACCAACCCACCTTCTGAGTAAAACTCATCTGATTTAGGATTGCCATCATCTTCGATTTCGCGCATATCCTTGAGGTGAATGCGAATACCAGCATTCAGGAAGGACATTTCGCGAAGGCGATTAGCTATAGTCTCATACTTGTATTCCGTTATTGCAAAAATACTCGCATCAGGCTTGAAATGAATAATTGTGCCCCTTTTATCGGTTTTGCCAATTTCTCTTGCAGGGTACTGAGGCACACCGATTTTAAATTCTTGCTCGGTAATGACTCCATTCCTATGAACCGTAGCTTTCAAATCAGTGGAGAGCGCATTGACGCAGGAGACACCCACACCGTGAAGTCCACCGGAGACCTTGTAGGTATCTTTGTCAAACTTCCCTCCAGCATGGAGAACTGTAAGAACTACCTCCAAAGCTGATTTTTTCTCTTTAGGGTGCATGTCTGTAGGAATCCCCCGACCATTATCCTCAACAGTCACGGAATTATCCTCATTGACAGTCACATGAATGGTATCGCAATGTCCAGCAAGCGCTTCATCGATGGAGTTATCTACAACTTCCCAGATCAGGTGATGAAGTCCTTTGATCCCCACATCGCCGATATACATCGCGGGACGTTTTCTTACTGCCTCCAGGCCTTCTAATACCTGAATATTACCAGCACCGTATTCTGCTGGGTTTTTCGCTTGTTCTTCACTCATAATTTTTGGAGAAAACCCTAAAAATGGGCCAAAAAGGTGATTTAGTGTTCGTTTTTAGACGTAGCAAGATAGGGAAAAAATGTGATTTCACCTTAAGGAAAAAATCCAATTCAAACGCAGATATATTTCAATCCGAGGTTAAAAAATCGCAATAAATGAGGGGGGAGTTCTTGGATAAAATATGGGGTATTACCGCACATATAGCCAAATTTTATTTGGCGAAATATGTATCTTCTACGCCCACGATTTTAATATCTTAATTGAATATCAGCAGGTTTTGTGAATAATATCATCGAAAACCCAGGCAAGTAAACCAAATTTTATTCTGAAAAATGAGATGCATTTAATTTTTTTTCCAAATTTCAACATTGTAAAAACACCATACATACCACATTTATAACTGTTAATTAACATAATTCATTTTCTGCTAATTATTGATAAAACAAAATAAATAATGGATTGATTTTGTATTTCAAAGTCTTTAACAATTAACCAAAATTAATACTATGAATTACACATTAATGGCAGATCTAGTCGGACTCGACAAGATCATCAATTCAGATCCTGTAGCTATTACCTTTTTTATTGGGTATATGGCTATGTTCGCATCCGCTGTATTCTTCTTTGTAGAAAGAGGATCTGTGGAAGGTAAGTGGAAACTTTCACTTTTGGTTTCGGGCTTAATCACCGGAATCGCAGCTGTACATTATTATTACATGAGAGATTTTTATCTTCAGACAGGTACCAGTCCAACAGCATTTAGATATGTAGATTGGACGTTGACTGTACCTTTGATGTGCGTTGAGTTCTATTTGTTAACCAAACCATTTGGAGCAAAAGGCACTACCCTATTCAAGCTAATTGTAGCTTCCTTAGTAATGCTCGTTACAGGTTACATTGGAGAAACTTCCGGTATTGATAGCAATATCATGTGGGGTGTATTGTCGACTGTAGGTTATCTATACATCGTCTATGAAGTATTTGCAGGAGACGTTGCAAAACTTGCTAAAGATTCAAACAGCCCTGCTCTCGGAAGAGCTATGTTCCTATTGAAAATCTTCATTACATTAGGTTGGTCTATCTATCCAATCGGATACATGGTACTACCAGGCAACCTACTTTCAGGTGCATTTGAAGTAAGCTCTATTGACTTATTTTACAACTTAGCTGATGCGATCAATAAAATCGGATTTGGTTTAGTAATCTATTCTGTTGCAGTAGCTGAAACAGCTAAAGCAAAACTTGCTAAATAATAATATAAGCTGCCTGAGTGCTACTCAGGCAGCTATTTTCTATGAAGAGATATGACTATATAATTTGTGGAGGTGGCTGTGCTGGATTAAGCTTGCTTTCTTATTTGCTTGACAGCAAACTGAAAGAAGCAAGAATCTTGGTCATAGATCCTCTACTCAATGATGAAGTCAACAAAACGTGGTGTTATTGGGACACCCAACCTCTTTCCATCCATCCTCCTGATGCTGTCTATTCGTGGGATACATTTTCATTAAAATCAAGCCAAAAGAAGTTACGGAAATCATTTAAAGATCTTAACTACTTCCACCTCAACGCGAAAGACTTTTACGCTAGCATCTATGCTAAAGTAAAAGACAAAAACACGTTTGAATTTTTAAAAGATCGAGTAATCGAACTCAAAGAAGAGTCTGATTTCGTGAGTGTTAAAACTGAAAAATCTGGATTTTTTTCGACCAATTTGGTATTTGACTCCATGTTGGATCCCTCTCAATCAGACTCATCAAAACTCAAACAGCTATTTGTGGGGTGGAAAATAAAGACTCAGAATGATGCATTTGATCCTGAAAAAATGACTTTAATGGATTTCAGAACTGGATCCTCCATTCCATTTGATTTCTATTACATTTTGCCATTTTCCAAAACAGAAGCTCTAATAGAATATACAGCCTACAGTGATAAGTCAATTTCTTACGAAAGACTTGAGTTGCATCTACAGAATTACCTTCAAGAAAAATTCGCGGAAAACCCTTTCCAAATCACCTATGTAGAAAGGGGCACCATTCCAATGAGTACGCTACCAAATAGTCCGCGAATTGGAAAAAAAATAATACCAATAGGTACAAAAGCCGGATGGACCAAACCTTCAACTGGATATACTTTTCATCAAATACAAATCAACTGTCAACTACTAGTAAAAAGACTTGAAGAAAATAAACTTGACCAACTCTTCATTAAAAGAAAATCCAGATTTAAATTTTATGACAGCATCTTATTGAATATCGCGCACCGATGGCCGGATAAATTAAAATATGTATTTTTAAATATGTTTGGAACTTCATCACCTGATTTGATATTTAGATTCCTCTCAGAAGAAACTTCCTTTTGGGAAGAAGTTAAAATATTGAAGAAATTAAAATTCAAAATTTTCATAAAAAGTTTATTTTATTATGAATCTCGTTGAAAAATCAGGAAAGATAATAGGAATAATTATATGCTTATTATTTATAAGTTTCACTTCCATTCCCGAGATAGTTCAATGGATTATTTTTGGAATTATTTTATTTTTTGTCGGTATTCCACATGGAGGTATTGATCACCTTATACATAACCCAAGAATTAAAAATTCAGAATTAGCATATTTCATAATAAAATATTTATTTTTAATATTAATTTATTCTATTGTTTGGTGGTTTCTGCCTCAATTAGCATTACTCGCTTTCATTGTTATGTCATCTTATCACTTTGGACAATCCCATTTTTTTCATCGTGAAATACCAAAGAAATTAACTTCTTTAAGTGTATCCTTGAGAGGTTTTTTCTTCTTATTTGTTATTTTATTTGGAAGTTGGGAAACGACTCAGTCTATACTTTTCTCCATTATTAAGTTAGAATTAGAGTCTTCTTATAGAATTGGAATTCTACTTTTAATATTGCTCCTTTCAATAGGAATTCAGGTCGGTCAAGGTATAAAAATGACAGCGGAAGACATCTTGGAATACTTTGTTTTAGCTCCCATTCTTTATCTTAGTCCACTTTTTATAAGTTTTATTGTCTATTTCGGATTTTGGCATGCCTTACCCAGTATGTTAGAAGAATATAGGATTCTAAAAACTTTCCCAGCATACAGCTCGGTGAAAAAATTCGCGAAGCAACTTTTGCCATTTTCCTTGATCAGTCTTGTTGGAATAGGCTTTATCCTGTTTTTCGCTCTAAGCTATTTAAACCAAAACGAGGTCTTTTTGCTCTTTTTCGCTTTGGTCTCATTAATCTCATTTCCACATATCCTCTACATGGATACCTTTTTGAAGAAAAATCATCAGTACTGACCAGTACTCAACATGACCAGATTACAAGCTGGAAGAACCTCTATTCCAGCTTCTTTTGCTTTTTTAAAAAATTCCGAATTCTCCGTTCCAGGGTTAAAAATGATCCGCTTGGGTTTCAATCCGATCAGGTATTCTATCCATTCCGATTGATTAGCAGGCCCAAGATATAGGGTGATGGTATGAATGTCTTTTAAGTCCGGCTTGGATTTTAGGTCTAGGATCTCTTCGCCAAAAACAACTCCTTTTTTTATCCCGATGGGAATAAATTCCATTCCTCGACTGGCAAACTGCTGTGCCACCAAAAATGCATACCGATCCGGATTGGTGGTGGCACCCACTATGAGTGTGCGCTTAGGACTCGCTGATACGATTTCCATAATGCTTGTCTCGCTCAAATGTATCCATGTGGCGATGCTTTTTGCTCTCGTAAATGTCCGCCAGCGTAATCATGATTCCCGTCTCCTCCACTTCTCCAAACTCATCATTCAGAGCAGTCCCAAAGGTGCGCATGGTAGGCGACAGATTCATATAGGTATTTATCAGCGGAGGAATATTCTCCCCTAAGGATCGAATTTTCCCATTGAGCAACTTGTAACCCTCTTTGTAATCCAGCCCTGCGAAAGGATTACCAGAAGCAATAATATCGGTTTCGTAATCGAGTTTGAGCTGAGGTTTAGGTTTTACCAAGCTTTCGGAATCCGGGAAATAATGATTCATAAAGTAAAGGAGCAAATCCCTGCCCTCCCGATTGTAATGAGGATACATGGTCACTTTTCCAAACAAGTATTTCACATCAGGATTAAGCAAAACCACGGCACCCAAGCCATCCCAAAGGTTATCTAAGCTAAAAATCCCTTTACGGTTATCCAGACTCGGCTGGTATTGGGGTTGCACAAAGGAGCGTCCCAATTCAAGCGTGTACGGGATGTATTCTTTGATAAATTTCTCAGAAAAATCGAATAAATGGGTTGTAGAGAGATTGATCGAACCGTCTGGATTGATCGCGTTTTTGCACATAATCAAGCGATAACCTGCCACAATCTCAGAGTCTTCCGGGTTCCAAGTGATCAATTGATCATAGCATTTCTCACAAGTATCATTATCATCCAGGTCCAAAGACATTCCCGTACCTCCACCTGCTGCTCTGAAAGTCAACTCTCGAAGGCGGCCGATTTCTCGGACTACATTGGGTGCATTGTGGTAATTGACCAGATAGACAAGATTGTCTCCATTATTGGTATGTCTCAAAAAACGATCTTGAGTCAATTCAGACTTCAATAATTCCCGATCTACCGGAGCTATGATTTCCTCCACCTTATGCATGTGTACTTCCCAGTTTATATACCTCTGATTTAACAAAATCAGCCCAATACGCTTCACTCTTGGAATCCTCAAAGTATTCAGCCGGAATTGGTTTTCCTATTCTGATTTCAATTTTTTTCCCACGCTGACGATACATCTCGTCTACTAACCAAAACATTTCAATATTGGCCTTGACGCCCAATTTTTTCCTCCAATTGGACAGGTTGTAGAAAAACTCGGAATTGCGACCGCCTATATGACAAGGCACAATGTCTAAGTTATATTTCTTCGACTTTGCTATGAAGCTTTTCCTCCAAATCAAATCTTTGATTACCCCTTCTTGCTTCCTCGACACCAAGCCGGCTGGAAAAATTAACACGGCATGGCCATTGGCATATACCTCCTCAATCCGCTGATTTGCCTCTTTCGAATTTCTACCATGCTTATTGACAGGCACAAAAATCGGATCGAAATTGTCAAAAGTCATCAGCAAGTCATTGACCAAGAAGCGAATATCAGGTCTGATTTTGCCAATGGCATGCATAAAAGCAATCCCGTCCATTCCTCCCAAAGGATGATTGGAAGCCAAAATCACCCCGCCGGTTTTCGGGATTTGCTCACCACCTACCAATTGGACATCCATTTCAAATTCCTCGATCAAGGCATCTGCGAAAGCCAATCCTTTCTTTGCCAAATGCTTATTCAACACAGAATTGAGCCAAGCCTCGTGAGTCACGCGTTTGATGTAGTTGAGCAAAAATCCTGGCATCCATTTCAAAAGGGATGGGTTTTTGGAAGCGATAGCCTTTTCTATGTCGATAAATTTCTGAGCCATAGGGTGCTTGGCAGGTAGTATTTCCCAAGTCAGGAAATAGGATTAAAGGGTTGGTGATTGTGTCAAAAGTATAAAAAATCAAGGTATTTTGACTAATCACCAATCGGGACCTTTCAGTGAACTGAAAACCAATTGACTTATTTTTGTGTACTACTGAAAAAACCACATGAATCTCGTACTCACAGGCAGCACCTCCGGTATCGGATGGGAGACATTGAAGGCCTTAATGCCTCACGCAGATAAGATTTTCTTACCCGTCAGAAACATTTCCAAAGCCGAAAAAATGATTCAGCACCTTTTTCAAAAGGAAAAAATTGTGCTAGTTCCCATGGACCTAAGCATCATGACTGATGTAAAAAAAGGGGCAAAAATCATTTTAGAAAAATGTGATGAAATACACCTTCTGATCAACAATGCAGGCGGAATGTTTCCTGCCGGAAAAAAAACCTCTGAAGGACTCGATCTGACCTTTGCCACCAACCATCTTGGTCATTTTCTCTTGACTCGAGAATTGATGCCAGCCCTGATTCGCGGAGAAGCAAAAATCATCCATGTCAGCTCCATAGCCCATCAAATTGCCACTGATCCAAGCAAGGATTTGGGACTACTCAAAAGCGCAAACACGGGCACAGCCTACGGCAAAGGAAAACTTTATAATATTTTGTTTTCCAATGATTTGAAAACCAGATACGAAAGTAAAGGGATAAGCACCTATACCCTACATCCAGGAGCAGTGAAGACCGCGTTTGGATCGGAAACTTCGCTCTGGGCCAAGCTGATTATTGAGGTAAGTAAGCTCATTTTCATCAGTCCAAAAGCCGGAGCTCAAACCACCATTTTTCTCGCTACCACTCCTAAAAGCCAGCTTAGAAACGGGGGCTACTACATCAAGAAAAAACCAAAGACTCCAAGTTCCTTGGCGAGAAATCAAGCGCTTTCTACTGCCCTTTGGAACTACAGTGAAGAGGTCTTGAAAAACTTGGGAGTGATTTAAAATTTCACCATAACTAATTGAATTTCAATATTAATATACTTTTGAACCATTGAGGGAATTAAGAAAATTAAGGATGTGTCCAAAAAGTTGGGCTTTTGAGTTCTCAAACCATAAAAAATCAGATTCTTAATTCCCTTAATTTCTTAATGGTTAAGAATCTGATTTAAAATGGTCAAAACGAAAATACTTTCAATCATTTAATCCTAGAGTCAAGCCAAGGGAATTGCCTATTTTTGCAGCAATGAACGAAACCATCTTATCCCTTTGTCCTGGCCCCTGGAGTGATTACGAATTGATCGATACCGGGGGATTTGAAAAACTAGAGCGCTTCGGCAAATTTATCCTCAGCCGACCTGAGCCTCAAGCCATTTGGGACAAAAGCCTTCCAGAATCCGAGTGGAGAAAACTCGCCCACGCACACTTTGCCAAGGAAAAAAACAATCCGGAGAAAGGGCAGTGGCAGCAGCTCAAGTCCATGCCGCACAATTGGCAAATCGGCTATGAAAATGCCGATGGGCTGAAAATAACACTCAATCTAGCCCAGACTTCGTTCAAGCACATCGGGATTTTCCCAGAGCAAGCGGTCAATTGGGATTACCTATACCGAAAACTGAAAGCATTTCCAGGACCAAAACCTAAGGTTCTCAACCTTTTTGGATACACTGGAGCTGCCAGCATAGCAGCAAGAGCCGCGGGGGCGGAGGTATCCCACCTCGATTCTGTAAAGCAAGTCGTAACCTGGACCAAGCACAATATGGAATCTTCCGGCTTGGACGGCATCCGCTGGATTGTCGATGATGCGATGAAGTTTATCAAGCGGGAAGCACGAAGAGGAAATGTTTATCAGGCAATTATTCTTGATCCACCTGCCTACGGCCGTGGACCAGAAGGTGAAAAGTGGATTCTAGAGGAGCAAATCAACGACATGCTCAAAACCTGCAAGGAAATCCTTGATCTCAAAAATCATCTGTTGCTACTCAACATGTACTCTCTGAGCTTCTCTTCGATCATCGCGGCTAATCTCATTCAGTCCAATTTTGGATCGGTGAAAAATGCCGAGCATGGAGAGTTATATCTCCAGGAAAAACAGGGCAAAAAGCTTCCTTTGGGCATTTTCTTCAGATTCTCAAGTTTTTGACCGAGAGCTAAACCATGAATAACCGACAACTTTTCTTAGCCCATTTGGCCCAAACCACGGATTTTCCGCTGATGATTGAGGTGGAAAAAGCCGAAGGAATCTACCTCTATGGACCTAATGGAGAAAAGTACATCGACCTCATTTCGGGAATAGGCGTCAGCAATGTGGGACATCGGCATCCAAAAGTGCTGAGCGCAATTCAAAACCAATTGGACAAATACCTCCACCTTATGGTCTATGGGGAATATGTGCAAACTCCCCAAACCCTTTTAGCCAAAGCACTTACGGATACCCTTCCCTCCCACTTGGACAATGTATACTTGGTCAACAGTGGTTCAGAAGCGGTGGAAGGCGCTTTAAAATTGGCCAAACGCTACACCAACCGACGCGAAATCCTCTCCTGCGTCAATGCCTATCATGGAAGCAGTCATGGTTCGCTAAGTGTGGGAGGAAATGAGATTTTCAAAAGAGCTTATCGACCATTGCTGCCGGGGATTTCACACATTTTTTATGGCAGCTATTCCGATTTGGAGCGAATTACGGATCAAACCGCTGCGGTTATCATCGAAACCATCCAAGGGGAAGCAGGAATAAGAGTGGCTTGCCGTGAGTATTTTCAGGCTTTGCGCAAAAAATGCAACGAGACAGGAACACTCTTGATTCTGGATGAAATTCAAGCGGGATTTGGACGAACCGGAAAAATGTGGGCTTTCGAGCACTTTGACATCGTGCCGGATATTTTGGTTTGCGCCAAAGGAATGGGTGGCGGCATGCCCATTGGGGCATTTATTGCAAATCGGGAAGTGATGGGTGCCTTTAAAAATAACCCACTTTTAGGCCATATCACCACCTTCGGAGGGCATCCGATTTCTGCAGCGGCCTCATTGGCTACTATTCAAATTCTGCAAGAAGAGAACCTTATTGAGCAAGTTGAAACCAAAGCCAACCTGTTCAAATCCCTATTGATCCACCCAAAAATCAAAGCCATCCGAAACAAAGGCCTGATGATGGCGGTCGAGTTTGAGTCTTTTGAAGTCTTGAAAAAAATCATCGACCGGGCGATTGAGTTGGGTGTGATTACCGATTGGTTTTTGTTTTGCGACGATTCGATGCGCATTGCACCACCTTTGGTCATTACCGAAAAGGAGATCCAAGAGGCTTGTAAAATCATCCTACGGGCGATAGACGAATCTTAATCTTGCGAATCATGGGAGAGAAAAGATGTCCACACTGTGGAAAATGGTCCAAATGGACGCAAAATCTCCAAGATGTCTGTGAGCATTGTGGTCAAGGGCTAAGCATCAAGGAACAGGAAAACATCAAGAGAATAGAGTCCCATATTCAAGATAGAGAGGAAAACTGGATGTTTTTCATCAAAGAAACCGATCCTGCCTGGCTAGTGACCTTGAAGAAAACAGGCAATTTCTTCTACACCATTTTCATGGCCATCATTAGTTTCATCCTTTGGCTAGTGGCGGCTTTTCCGGGATGAGTGTCTTTAAACACGGTACTCTCCAAGGGTTCCAAATCCCTTGGAGGGTTGATTTTCCAATATGAACGTCTTCAAAAACCCGTATTTCTTCATTCCTGTACTTCTTTTTGCAGGAAATCAGGTGCTCGAAAAAGTCTTTGAAATCTTTATTCCCTGGGTTCACGCCTATTTGGATGATCTCCTAGCGCTACCTGTCATCCTTGGAATCACCTTGCAGATTTACCGATGGATTCATCCCTTGGGTGAAGGTTTTCGGTTTAAGAAGGAGCATGTGATTGTGGCGTTTCTTTACGTTTCTGTGGTATTCGAAGGAGTTCTGCCTTGGTATTCAGAGGTGTACATTCGAGATTTTTGGGACACCCTTTGCTATGGATTGGGCACCATATTTTTTCATTTCAAGATCAATACTTGAACAAAAAGGCAATCCATGCTCTTTAACAAAATCTGATTTCCCCTTTCACCCAACCCTTCATTTCCCAAGTCATCAGATTGCATTAACTTTCAGCAAAATCACCCCAAAATGAAAAAACTCGCAAGTGTTTTTGGTGCGCTCCTGTTTCTTGTCGTGCTCGGAGTTCTAGGCTTTATCGTTTGGCAATCACCCAGCTACAAAGGAGAATTACACCTTTCTGGACTGGAAAAAGAAGTTGAAGTCTATTTTGATGACTATGGCGTACCTCATATCTATGCCCAGACTGAGATCGATGCCTACCGTGCTTTAGGCTATATCCACGCAAAAGAGCGCCTTTTCCAGTTGGAGATGATGCGAAGGGTGGGTTCTGGGACCTTAGCCGAGTTTTTGGGTCCTGATTTGCTAGAAATAGATCAGTTTTTTCATACCCTAGGAATACCGAAACATGCTAAAGAAAGCAATGCGGCCTTTCTAGCGCAGGGGGATACCCCATGGAAAAGAGCCGCTGATGCCTATGTCTCTGGAGTCAATGAGTTTATCGAAAAAGGTCAACTTCCTGTCGAATACTTGCTTTTAGGCGAAAAGCCCCGAGTTTACACCTTGGAAGACATGCATTCCATCTTGGG
>CALRRX020000009.1:0-18274 GCA_943370675.1 Reyranella massiliensis 521
AAGGATTCAAACTGCTTATCCGCTGCAATCAGTGCGTTGGTCAGATCCACTGCGTTTTGAAAATGCACGTTGTCATCGCCGGTTCCATGGATCAGAAGCAGATTTCCTTTCAGCTTATTTACATGCGTGATTGGGCTGTTTTCATCGTATCCTGCAGGATTGAGCTGAGGTGTCTGCAGATAGCGCTCGGTGTAGATCGTGTCATAATATCTCCAGGTCGTCACGGGTGCCACCGCGATTGCGGTTTTGAATACATCATTTCCAATCATCAGGGAAAGCGAAGACATGTAGCCTCCATAAGACCAGCCCCAAATGCCGATACGAGCGGGATCAACGAAAGGCATTTTCGCAAAATGCTTCGCTCCCTCGATCTGATCGATGGTTTCCAGTTTACCTAGGTTTGCGTAGGTGGAATGCTTAAACTCTCTTCCTCTCGCACCCGTTCCGCGATTATCTACGCAGGCGACGATGATGCCTTCCGCTGCCAATTGCTGATGCCAGAAATCTCTCGTGCCACCCCAAGAATTCAATACATTTTGAGAACCCGGTCCACCATAGACGTACATCAGAACAGGGTATTTTTTGTTTGGGTCAAAGTCTGCCGGCTTGATGATGTAGCCATTCAATTGGGTGCCATCCACAGTCGGGAAGGAGAAAAATTCCTTTTTTCCCAAAGCAAAACCTGCCAAACGCTCCTTCAAGGCCTGATTGTCCTCGAGGACTTTCAGCTCTTTTCCAGCTGCATCGTTCAAGGTTACTTTGACCGGCGTGTCTGCCGTGGAGTAATAGTCGATGAAAAACTTGTGATCCGAGCTCATATTGATCGTATGCGTGCCCTTGGCTGGAGTAAGTAGCTTTTTGCCCTTTCCGTCCAGATTGATCACGTAGAAATTGCGCTCGAGGGGAGAGGCTTCCGTGGAGATGAAATAGAGTTTTTTGGCCTTTTCATCGACTCCTACCATTGAACTTACTTCCCAAGCACCGGAAGTGATCTGACGGATCAGACTTCCGTCCAGGTTATGGTGATAGATATGTTTGAAGCCGTCTTGCTCAGAGGTGCGAATGAAGGTTTTGCCATCACTGAGGTACTGCAAGTCATCATTATAGTCGAGGTCCACGTAGGTTTTGGCAGTCTCAGATATGATCAACTTGCTTTCTCCCGATGTGGCATTGGCATGCAGAATATCCAGCTGATTTTGAAGGCGGTTCATCCGGATAAATGCTAGGGTGTTGGCATCCTGAGTCCAGTAGATTCTCGGGAGATAGATGTCTGTTTCAGTTCCTGCATCAACTTTTTGAGTTTTTGCTGTCGCCAAATCGTACACATGAATACTTACCAGAGAGTTCTTTTCTCCGGCTTTAGGGTATTTGAATTTGTAATCCTGAGGATAAAGTGGTCCCCAAGTCTGCATGTTGAATTCAGGCACTTGGGACTCATCGAATCGGATAAAGGCGATCTTTTTGCCGTCAGGCGACCATTTGAAGGCCTGTGCCATGGAAAATTCCTCCTCATACACCCAGTCTGCAGCCCCGTTGATGACCTTGTTCCACTCACCATCTTTGGTGATTTGGGTCAGTTTGTTGGTAGCCAGCTCGACCATACACAGGTTGTTGTCTTTGACAAAAGCCACCTTGTCATTATCAGGAGAAAGCGTGGCGTAGGAGATTTTTTCTCCATTCATCAGCTGCTGTTTTTGGCTGCTGGCCATATCAACTACATAGAAAATGCCTTTTGAAGAACGGCGATAGATCGACTCCACGTCTGTGGCGATAAGCGCCTTGGATTCATCGGCATTGAAAGAATAGCTGGAAAAATTCAGACCCAACTTTGACCCATCCAAAAGTACTCCGGCTTCTTCTCCTGTAGCGAGGTTGATTTTGACTACAGCAGGGGCTCCACCTCGCTGCACAAGTGAACTGTAAAACTGTCCATCCTTCATCCAGTTGATGCCGAAGACGGACTTTTGGTTGAAAGAGCCTTTTTTAAAGACATCTTCCAGGGTTACTTTTTTCAGGTTTTGAGCTTGAGAGCTTATTACCAAGGCTAACATTGCGATGCAGGCCAGGCTAAGCACTTTCCAACTTTTAATCATATCCTATTGATTTGGGGTAAAATTCTTGATTGAAACGAGGGCGAATATATAAAAAGCTTGATTTAACCCTCCAAGGGTTCCAAACGCTTGGAGGGTTTTTTAGAAAGCTTTGGAGGGTAAATGGAAAATTAGCTATTTCGTAAGCCAAATTTTTCCCCTATGAAGAAGAAAATCGCCTTGGTCACCGGAGGTTTTACCGGTGAATCAGTCATCTCGCTCAAAAGTGCCGCTGTCGTAGAAAAGACCATCGACCGTGACCTCTATGATGTGTATAAGATTTTTGTCTATCCTGGTGATTGGCATTTTATCTGTGCCTCTGGGGAAAAAGTACCCGTCGATCTGAACGATTTTAGCATTACCATAGGCGACGAAAAGGTGAAGTTTGACGGGGTGTTTAACATCCTCCATGGCTCTCCTGGAGAAGATGGAAAACTCGCGGGTTACTTTGACATGCTTGGCATTCCTTACACCACTTGTGATCAGCTGACTTCAGCCATCACGATGAACAAAGGCTACACCAAGGCCATTGTGCAGGACATTCCCGAATTGAATGTGGCAAGGTCCATTCAGCTTTTCGAAAACATAGCTGAAAATGTGGCTAAAATCCAATCCGAGCTTACGCTACCGCTTTTCATCAAACCCAACAATGGGGGCAGTTCCATCGGAATGAGTAAAGTAAAAACTTGGGTGGAATTGCCGGAAGCTTTGGAAAAAGCCTTTGCAGAAGACAAGCAGGTACTCGTGGAAGAATTTGTTTCAGGAAGGGAATTTTCAATCGGGATTTTCAAAGGGAAAGGAATCATCACCGTGCTACCTGCTACCGAAATCGTAAGCAGTAAGGAATTTTTTGACTACGAAGCCAAATACGTTCCCGGAGTCTGTGAAGAAATCACCCCAGGAAGAATGACCGCAGAGGAAGTGGAGCGAGTCGGCCGGATTGTGACCAAGGTCTATGAAAAGCTAAACTGCAAAGGCGCCGTGCGGATCGATTATTTCCTCCAGCATGAGACTGGCAAGTTTTACTTTATTGAAATCAATACGGTACCTGGACAAACTGAAACCAGTTTGATTTCTCAGCAGGTTAGGGCTACAGGGAAAAGTATCAAAGACTTTTATACTGAACTTATTGAGGAGATGTTTGAGTGATGAGGAATGGGCTTTCCAGAAATTCGTTAAAAAATTGAAAAAACGGGGAAAGATTGAAAAGGTCTTTCCCCGTTTTTATGTTTTTCCGAGGGATAAATTTTATTTTTGTCCATATCACAGTCACCAATGATCGAAAAACTATTTCCTCTTGACAAAAATTACATCCTAAGGCAGGCTCAATCCGCCTTGGAAGAGGAATTAGTAGATCGAATGGTTTTTGAATTGAAGCGGTCTTACACTTTTTTATATAATCCGCTCCGCCTCATGGATCACACCTACGCATTGATCTTAGATACCGTTGAATTTCCGAGGGAGCGTGTCAGGTTGATTTATCGTCAGCTTTGTGGCATTTACCGATACCTTCACCGAGACAATCAGCTTGAGTTGCTGTTCGATGGGAGGACCCATTTTGAGAAATTTCAAGAAGATTGGTCTCAGGCATTGATTACTTATGTCCAGCAATTGGGTCAGCATGAACAATATGTCAAGACCATGCTTCGCATGACCTTGCTTTACGATACTGAAAGTAGAGCAGAATGGGCCGAAAATCATTGCAAAGCTTTTATCAACCAGCATTTTGATCTTAAAGTGGTCAAGCGATACGGAGAGCTAAGGCTGAAAGTGTCATAAAAACATAAAACCCGCTGATGAAGCGGGTTTTGTGTTTTTAGAAGTTGGGACTCAAGAGGTATTTGCTGTAGAATTCGTCAATCACCTTTAGTGCTTCCGTCGCATCATCCACGATACAAAACAGATCCAAATCGGATTCACTGATGTAGTTTGGGTCGCCTCTTAGTAGGGTAGACTTGATCCAATCGACCAGCCCTGTCCAGTAATCTCTTCCGACCAGCACGATGGGAAATCTTCCGATTTTGTTGGTTTGGATAAGTGTCAAAGCTTCAAAGAACTCATCCAAGGTACCAAAGCCTCCAGGCAATACCACAAATCCCTGTGAATAGCGGATAAACATGACCTTTCTGACGAAAAAGTAATCAAAGGTCAATAGCTTATCACGGTCGATGTAGATGTTGTTAAACTGCTCAAAAGGAAGGTGAATATTCAGACCCACTGACTTTCCGCCCTGAGAATAAGCTCCTTTGTTACCCGCTTCCATGATACCCGGACCACCACCTGTAATGACCCCATAGCCATGCTGTACCAGCTTGGCGGCAATTTCTTCCGCAGTTTTATAGTAGTGATGGTCTCTCGGTGTGCGCGCCGAACCAAAAATGGTCACACAAGGGCCAATTTTGGCTAATTTTTCAAAGCCTTCGACAAATTCAGACATGACTTTAAAAATAGCCCAAGAGTCGGCGCTTTTGATTTCACTCCAATCACGTTCCTTAAAAGCTCTTCGGATTTTTTCTTCCGATTTTTTTTCATCTATATGGCTCATATTCCTACAATTTGTGTCTTCAAGAAAACGATTCTTTGGATGCAAAGGCGAAAAATACGAAAGTACCGATGCTAAATAATTGATAATCAATTGAAAAAAATCATTTTTTTAGCTGGTTTCATTACGGTCTGCCCTAGCTATTTTTGCATGTAAATCCAAGGTCAATGAATCTTTTAGAAAAGTCGAAGGCGGTAGAAGAAATCTTCCAAGAACTCGAACAAGAGTCCAGACAGTTTCATGAACAAGCAGGGATGGGATGCCTTACAGGCTGTGGTTTTTGCTGTGCCAATCCGGAAGTGCCTGCAAGCCCTTTGGAGTTTTTGCCTTTGGCTTTTGATCTTTATGAAAAAGGAATTGCTGATGACATTGCCAACCAACTTGCCAATCAGGAAAACCCCGGAATCTGTGTGGTCTACCGATCCAATCCGACTGATGTGACCAAGGGATTTTGTGGAAATTATTCCAAGCGAGGATTGATTTGTCGACTCTTTGGAGCCTCTGCAAGAAAGAATAACAAGACAGGCCTTAAGGAACTGATTACTTGTAAGATTTTGAAAGCTGAAAAAGCAGCTGAATTTCAATCTGTAACTGCCCGTATCAATTCAGATATGCAAATCCCTCTTGCGCCAGCCTTTTACACCCGTATCAAGGATATAGATGAAGCTCTTACCAACCAGTATCCCGTCAATCAGGCAATTTTGATGGCTTTGGAGTTGGTCCTCCGCTATAAATTTTATCAAGAAGGCGAGGAGTAAAGAGCCAAGCGATTTTTTTGATCCTTGGTTTTAGCCTATATTCGATTATCATTTTAAGAAGATTAAATCCCGTAAAAAGCCAAACTCATGCTGAATCTTGGGGAGATTGTACAGACGATCAAGAGCATCGTAGAAACCAGAATCCAACTGATCAAAAGTGAAATTCAGGATGAATTTGTCGGGATACTTTCCAGATTGATTCTTTTGATGATTATGGGAGCATTGACTTTGTTGGTATTTTTGTTTTTGTCGCTTTCGTTGGCATTTTTCATCAGCCAAGTCACTCAGAGTCCGTATTTGGGATTTTTGATAGTAGCGTTGATGTACTTGTTGATTGTGCTGATCCTGTATCTTACCAGAGATTCTCATAGTATTCAAGATCAGATCAATTCCTCCCTAAAGAATTTTATTTTCAGCGCAAAACGAGAGAAAGAAGATGAGTAAGGAATTAGAAAAAAAGTCAGAGGAGCTCGAGCAAACGCTGGCAAAACAGTTGGATTTGTTCAAGAAAGATTCTGAAGATTGGTTGAAGGTAGGTGCTGCAGTGGCTGTAGGTGCTTTGCTTACTTATGGAATCGTGAAAGCTACCCGAAAGAAGAAGGTAAAGAATACCGATAAAGCCCTTGCGGTTTTGGAAAAAGAAGGTTTGCTCAATGATGAGCTAAAAAATCGCCTGACGAAACCCAAAACTTCTTCTTTTTGGCCATCCTTGACTCAGCGACTAATAATTCTTGGTCTTGCCTTGGCAAAGGATAAAATCTACAATGAGCTTTTTTCCGGAAATACTGAGCAGCAGGTAGTTGAAAAGGATAAGTAAGCTCCTAAAAGGGCTTTCGAAATCGGGCCAAAAAGGAGTGGCTTGGCTAGTAGATCCTGAGAAATACCAAGAATCCTCACAGTTTGAATGGATTGAAAATTCCGGATTGGATTTGATTTTGGTAGGTGGAAGCGGCGGAAGTACTGAAGCTCTTGACTCTACTATCCAATCACTGAAAGCCCACTCGGGCACAATACCCATCTGTATTTTTCCGGGTTCCAAGCATCAGGTTTCTGACCAGGCAGACGCGATTCTTTTCTTATCCCTGATTTCAGGTTCTAATCCAGAATATCTGATTACCCAGCAGGTAGAAGGGGCTTTAGCAATTGAGCATCTTCAACTCGAGATTCTTCCCACTGGATATCTCTTAGTAAATGAGGGTGAGATTCTAAGTGTGCATAAAGCAAGTAACACTCTCCCACTTCTGAATTCGGAAGTGGAGCGAATCAGATCAATTGCATTAGCCGGGAAATACCTTGGACTGAAGTATTTCTACCTCGAAGCTGGCAGTGGAGCCAAAGTTCCAGTTGCTCATCCTGTAATTCAAACAGTGAAAAAGACCGTCAAGAGTCCTTTAATCGTAGGAGGAGGATTAGATTCACTTGAAAAAGTAAAAAAAGCTTTTGATTCAGGTGCTGATTTGGTGGTGTTGGGTAATGCGATAGAAAAAGACCCCGGATTTTTGGCCGAGGTCTTGAAAGCAAAGCGATGGTATAATCAGTTATTGAACATTAATTAAGGACTCTCTTCGGCGCATTTTGCCTGCAGGTACTCCATACATCATCTTAAATCTTCGACAAAAGTAGGCTGTGTCTTTGTATCCCACTTCTTTCCCGATGTCACGGATAGATTTTTTGGTAGTTCTCAAAAGCTCAACTGCTGCTTCCATCCGCTGGTACTCGATGTAGTCCTGAGGATTAATTCCTGTGAGCATTTTGAAATATTGACCCACATAGTCTTCAGAGACATTGGCTACTTTGGCCAAAACCTTATTTGAAAGATCTCCTCCGATATTTGTCTTGATAAAGTTGAAAAGGTCAATCAATCGAGGGTCTTTGAAATAGGTGGAGTTAGTAGAAAGCTCCTCGGTAAACAGTCTGTTTTTCAGAATGTGTCGCAACAATTCTATCACCAGCACTTCTGTGAGCGATTTCAAAGCTCTTTCTTTCCCGATGTTGGAGAGTTCCAGTTCTTTCATCAGATCCTCCATCAAGGTGGCTATTCGATCATTGAATCGGATGATGAAAGGTGGAATATCAAGCGAGTTGAAGAAATTGACCACATCAAATACCTTCGATTCAAAGTGGATCATAGAAATGCAATCCTCTTCTGAGGTATTGATCTCTTTATAGCTGATACTTTGAAGGTATTTTCTTTTGGATTCAACAAATTTTTCCAAGGTCAGCTCTTGTCTTTTGCTGCCTGAGCCAAAGGTTAGTGAAGTTTTTCTGCCTTTAGGTAAAAAAAGCACCTCACCTTCATTGATTAGCTCTTGGTCTTCGCCAAACTTTAGCGTGCCATGGTGCAACAGTACCAAAGCATTTTCATTCTCTTCGTAATTGGAAATTGATACAGGCTTATCAATCTTAAAATTGTTGCCTCTCAAAAATCTTACGTGAACAGACTCGATGACTTTATTGTAGTAATCCATGAACTATCTATAAAAATGAGTGTCAAAAATATAACTTATACTTAGTTACTACATAAACTATTATAGAAAATAAGTCCAAAAAAGAGAAAAAGGGTATAAAAATTTGCATCTATACCCTTTTTCTGTGCTAAGTAGTGTACTATTTCAATATTCCTCTGGAGATTACTATCCGTTGGATTTCTGAGGTGCCTTCGTAGATCTGGGTGATTTTGGCGTCACGCATAAGTCGCTCCACATGATATTCTTTTACATAACCATAGCCACCGTGTACTTGGACTGCCTCGACGGTTACATTCATGGCTACTTCCGAGGCATAGAGTTTTGCCATAGCGGATGCATGAGCGTAATCTTCTCCTTGATCTTTGAGGCATGCCGCCTTGTAGACTAGGAGTCTGGCCGCCTCGATTTGAGTCGCCATATCTGCCAACTTGAACTGTATAGCCTGATGCTGACTGATCGGTTTGCCGAAGGCTTTTCTTTCCTTTGAATAGCCCAAAGCTAATTCGTAAGCGCCTGCAGCGATACCCAGAGCTTGAGCAGCGATTCCAATACGTCCACCGTTGAGCGTTTCCATGGCAAAGGTAAATCCGAACCCTTCCTCCCCGATTCGGTTTTCCGCAGGCACCTTTACATCAGTAAACATCAACGAGTGTGTGTCCGAACCGCGGATCCCGAGTTTATCTTCTTTCTTTCCAATCACAAATCCATCCCAGCCCTTTTCTACGATAAAGACAGAAATACCTTTATGGCCTTTGCTGGCATCTGTCTGTGCAATGACAAGGTAAATGCTTGCAGAAGACCCATTGGTGATCCAGTTTTTGGTACCATTCAGTAGGTAGTGATCTCCCCTTGATTCAGCTGTGGTCCGTTGAGAAGTAGCATCTGAACCCGCTTCAGGTTCGGACAGGCAAAATGCGCCAAGTACTTCGCCTGTGGCAAGCCTGGTTAAGTACTTCTCCTTTTGTGCTTCTGTTCCATACTTTTCCAATCCCCAGCACACCAAAGAATTATTGACGGACATAGATACAGAGGCTGAGGCGTCGATTTTGGAAAGCTCCTCCATAGCAATCACATAAGACAAGGTGTCCATTCCACCGCCATTATACTTAGGATCGACCATCATTCCCATGAAGCCGAGTTCGCCCATTTTTTTGATTTGTTCGGATGGGAATTTCGCATCGGTGTCACGGTCAATGACGCCTGGAAGAAGTTCCGTTTTGGCAAATTCCCTTGCTGCCTCCTGCACAGCCAAGTGCTCTTCAGTCAATTGAAAGTTCATAAGGGTAGTAAAATTTTGGGTTTAAATTCGATCTGGAAAATATAGCCGAAAAAAAGAAAAGGGACAAAACCTTGTCCCTTTCCGAATATTATTTTGATTTTGATCAATCTCTATTTCCAAAGAAAACAAAGATATAGTAAGCTAAGGTTACCAAAGAAGCCAGTGCTGCGACTACATAGGTCATTGCAGCCCACTTCAAAGCATCCTTTGACATGTCATATTCTTGTCTTGTTACAACATTTCTTGTTTGTACCCAAGCCAAAGCTCTGTTAGATGCATCAAATTCGACAGGTAAAGTGACTAGTGTGAAAAGTGTCATGATGGAGTAGGAGCCTACCACGATGTAACCGATCCATTGGTAAGGAAGGCCCAAAGCGAATCCACCAAACAAAGATGCAAGCAACACCATGTTTAAGATTTTGCCGGAGATGTTTTGAATTGGCACCATGGCAGAACGGAAATTCAACCACACGTAAGAAGTGGCATGCTGGACAGCGTGGCCACATTCGTGTGCGGCTACAGCTGTAGCGGCGGCATTTCTACCATAGTAGACATCCGGAGAAAGATTCACTGTTCTATCCATTGGATTGTAGTGGTCCGTCAGTTGTCCTTCGACACAAATGACCTGAACATCATGGATATTATTATCTGCCAGCATCAATTTGGCTATTTCTGCTCCTGATAGGTTTGCCTGAAGAGCGGTTTGTGAGTATTGCTTGAATTTGCTTTTCAATCTGTTGCTTACCACAAATCCAAGAATTGCAAATACGACTACAATTAGAATAATCATTTTATTAGGTGTTTAACTGGATGTGAATACGAAGTTAGGGCTTGTCAGGTTTAATCCAAACGGGGATTTTCACCATAACTATCCAGCTAATCAAGCCAACCAGCATTACTAGGATGACTTGGGTTCCATGGATAATTGCAGCAAAAATTTTTCCGTCTGTTTCTGATATTCCAAACTGGATCAAAATGTAGGCCACCAAGGCATGGAAGGTTCCAATTCCTCCCTGAACAGGTGCCACCATGCCAATACTGCCCATTACCATCACGAGAAGTACCTGACTTGCCGACAAAGTGGCAGTAGTTTGTATGCCTTGAGAAACAGTGTACATGGTCAAAAAGTAGATAATCCAGATGACAATCGAACTGATCCAAAAGCCGATCGGATTTTTAAGTTTTCTGACAGATTGAATTCCGGAGATAAGCTGCCTGAAAAATTGCTGAAGCTTATTGACTAGTCCATTTCCACGGAATTTTCGGAATAGAACAAAAAGAAAAAGCACAAAAACCAAAAGACCTCCTAGAAGTAGAGGGAGGTAGGAAATGATTTTTTCGCCTAGTGAGGATATATCAATCAATTCTCCTGTGAGCGAGATGAAAAGGCGGTTTTCAAGCACAAATGCTAGGAAAATCGTTCCAGCCAAAAAAATCAAATCAATGGTCCGTTCCAAAATCACCGTACCCAGAAGATGCCCGATAGAGGTTCCGTTAGTTCTAGCTAAAACACCACATCGGGCTACTTCTCCTGCTCTTGGAACCAATAGATTTACCAAATAACCCACCATAACGGCATGATAGGCCCTATTTGCACTGACTTGAAGTTCCCCTTCCTGTTTTTGAATCAAGAGCGCCCATCTCCATCCCCTTATCCAGTATCCAATCCATGCGATGGTCAGAGAGCCTAGTATCCAAAACCAGTTGCTGGATCTCAATTGAGTTTGCAGCTCGGCGAATTCGATATCCTTATACAAAAACCAAAATATCCAGATGGCCACCCCTAAGGAAATGACCACCTGGATACTTTGTTTGATTTTTGGATTTAGCATCAGATAAGTTTATTTCTTTCGTCCGGAAAAATCAAGACAGGTTTATGCTCTTTGGCTTCTTCCGGTGTCATTCCTGCATACGAAATGATGATGACGATGTCTCCCACGGCAGCTTTTCTTGCAGCGGGTCCATTGAGGCATACTTGACCGCTTCCACGCTCACCTTTGATGACATAAGTTTCTAGACGTTCGCCATTATTGACATTGACTACCTGAACTTTTTCATTTTCAAGGAGATGAGCAGCGTCCATGAGGTCTTCATCAATCGTGATCGATCCTACATAATGGAGTTCTGCCTGAGTGATTTTTACCCGGTGAATTTTGGATTTAAGGATTTGCAGTTGCATTGGCTTAGTTTTTCGGGCGCGAAATTAGAGAATAATCGGCAGGTTGTCGATCAATCGCACCTCTCCGATATAGGTTGCAACACAAATGGAGGATTTTTGATTCGGATCAAAAGTCTCAATGATCTCAAAAGTATCCGGATATACTAATTCAAAATATTCCAATCGGGCATTTTCCTCTTTTTCAAAAACCTTTTCCACTTCTGATTTAATCAATGGCCAGGCTTGGCCTTCGATCAGGTGTTTTTTTGCAGTGGACAAACAATTGAAAAGAAGTAATGCTTTTTGTCGCTCGTCGGCATTCAATCGCATATTTCTTGAGGACATGGCTAAGCCATCCTCTTCTCGTCTTGTAGGGACGATTTCTAGTTTTATGTCGAAAGAAAGGTCATTGACCAATCTTTTGATTACCGCCACCTGCTGCAAGTCCTTTTGACCAAAAAAAGCAATGTGAGGTTTGATCAGATGAAATAATTTGGAGACGATGATGCCAACCCCGTTGAAATGGCCAGGACGAAAACGTCCTTCCAAAACTCGCTCCAAGTCACCAAAATCCAGGGTCAGGTTTGAAGAAGATGGGTACATGGTTTCTACCGATGGCAAAAAAACATAGTCTACCCCAATGGATTCCAACTTTTCCAGATCAGCATCCAGCGTATGGGGATATTTGGCAAAATCCTCTGGATTATTAAACTGAGTGGGGTTGACAAAAATCGAAACCAATGTCACATCCATTTTGGATTTGCTGGTTTGTACCAGATCCAAATGACCTTGATGAAGAGCTCCCATCGTGGGGACAAAACCGATTTGGTGGTTTTTTTGGAGGTGGCTGAGCCAGTGGGGATTCCATTCGGCCCCTGTACGGATTAGCTTCACGGCAAGGCAGTATTACGGCTAAATTGGGGCAAAACTAGATTAATATCCAGAAATACAATGCCAATAGGCTTTTTTTATTTACCTTTGTGCCCGTTGTTTATCACGATCATTAAAATCCCTATAGCATGTCCAAACTACGTATCCTCTACGTTGCTAGTGAAATCAACCCTTTCTTACAAACCTCCGAAGTTGCCAATTTCTTAAGAAACCTCCCTCAAGCCATGCAAGAGCGTGGAATGGAGATCCGAATTTTGGTGCCTCGATTTGGATTGATCAACGAGCGCAAAAATAGACTACACGAGGTGGTCAGGCTATCAGGAATCAATATTTCAGTAGGTGAAGAAGAAAAGCCTTTGATTATCAAAGTGGCTTCGATCCCGAATGCCAAGCTTCAAGTATACTTCATTGATAATGAGGATTATTTTCAGAGAAAGCACGTGTTTCACGACAAGCAGCAGCGATTCTATGAGGATAATGATGAGCGTGCAATCTTCTTTTGCAAAGGTGTAATCGAAACAGTAAAAAAGCTGGGTTGGGCACCGGATATCGTGCATTGTAATGATTGGATGACTTCTTTGATCCCAATGTATCTAAAGACCACTTACAAAAACGAGCCACTTTTTAAGGACACCAAAACGGTCTTCGGTATTTATAACAATGGTTTTTCCCATACATTTGGCGACGATTTGTTAAACAAGGTTAAGATGGTGGACATCGATGACACTATTTTAGCACCTTTGAAAAGCAAAGACTTTGCTGGCTTTATCAAGATGGGTATTGAATATGCCGATCGAGTGGTTAAAGGGAATGAAGTTTCTGCGGAATTAAACCAACTAATTGAGGATTTCTCTAAAGACAAAAATCTTGAAATCAGTTTTGAAGAAGAGCAGCAAGCTCATGAAGAGCTTTATGGAGTATACACCAGCCTTGCCGGCTAAGCTTTCCATTTCCGCGTTATTTTCTGTTTTGTTTCTTGGTGCATGTAGCGATCCTGCCACGGTAGGGTTAGAGCTTGCACCTCAGAATAACCAAATCGGGGTTTTCTATAAGGAATTTACCCTTGACGCCAACGTGGTGCTTTTGGATTCATTCAATACCACCAATTCAGGGGTTCTTCTAGTAGGTAATGAGGTGGATGATTACTTCGGAAAGACTACCGCTACCGCATTTACCAGATTATATATCGATCAAACTGCCGAGCGTCCAAAAACTGACGCAGTACTTGATTCTGTGTTTTTTAACTTTTCAACTGTAAGTGTGAATGGCTCTGAGCTAGACAAGCCTAAAAGATACAGAGTTCACTTGCTTACTGAACCCATTCTGGATACCCTCTATTACAACTTTAGCTCTTTATCTTACAATCAAACTCCCATCTTGGATGCTGAAATTCTATTTGGAGATAAAAAAGACACATTAGTAAAAGTGCCGATTACCAATGAGGCCTTTATCAATGATCTTTTTACCAAAATGAAAAGAGGTCAGGAGTTTGATAACCTATTTAGCTTCAGAAGGTATCTTCCTGGAATAGCCATAACAGCTAGAGATGGCGATAATGCTACGGCAGGATTTTCTTTAGGGACCAATACAGGAATAACGGTCTATTACCATGCACTTGGTGACACCACTGCGTTGAAGTATTCGATTACCACTTTATCATCTAGAAGTTTCAATAACATTAACTCAGATCGTGCTGGTACTCCTACGAGTGTCATTACTGAAAAAGGGAAGTCTTACGATACCAGTCCGATAGTAGGAATGAAGTCAGGATTAGGACTTGCCATGAGAGTCGAAACAGATCCTATAGATGCTTTTTTGGATACCTTGCAAGGGGTGGTTTTTAATCAAGTAAGCTTCACGATGGGTGCACTTGAAAATCAAGATGCTGGTAATGTTCCAATTTCCACGATGGTCTTGAAATTTGTGGATTCTCAGAATCGTGTACTTCTAAGTTCCCTGAATAAAGCAGAACTCCATGTTCAGGCTGACGGTCAGGCTCAAGTGATAGATGATGGTAAGGGTAACCTAGTTCCTAATTTTTTATTTGCCTCTTCTGCAGTATTAGAATATAACAGCATAGATAAACTTTACAGAGCCGGTATTTCTTCTCATCTAAACGCGATCTATCGAGGTCAAATTAAACGTCAAGATTGGCTTCTTTATCCTTCTACTCCAAGAGATCTGAGTGATGATTTCAAAAGGTCATTGAGACAGTTTAAGGTAAATAAAGATAAAATCAAGGTAACCGTCATTTATTCCAAGACACGGTAAGCAATCGATTTCGAAAAAGCCCCACTAATCCACTTTTAGTTTTTCTGAAAGTGGATTATTTTTTTTGATATGAATGCAGTTTCTTTGCAGAAGTACTAACCAACTTTTAAGAATTTTTACTTATGTGTGGAATTGTCGCGTATGTAGGGCAGCAGGAAGCGCTGCCCATTATTATTAAAGGGCTAAAAAGATTGGAATACCGAGGCTATGATTCTGCAGGTGTTGCCTTGATCGACCAAAAGGGCCTAAGCATTTACAAAAAGAAAGGGAAAGTCTCCGAACTGGAAAATCATCTTTCTGAAAATGGTGAGTTAAATTCAAAAATCGGTATTGGGCACACGCGCTGGGCGACTCACGGAGAGCCTAATGATGTCAACGCTCACCCTCACTATTCTTCTTCCGAAAAGTTTGCCATGATCCACAATGGGATCATTGAGAACTATGAAGTGCTGAAGAAAGACCTTCTTCAAAAAGGTTACAAGTTTCAAAGTGAGACGGATACGGAGGTATTTGTCAAGTTTATAGAGGATATCTATACCAACAATCACTGCACTCTTGAGGAAGCACTTAGATTGGCTTTGCAAAAAGTCGTAGGCGCCTATGCCATTGTGCTGATCAATTTGGAAGAGCCTGATACACTAATAGCAGCCAGAAAAGGATCTCCTTTGGTGATTGGGGTTGGGGAAGACGAATACTTTTTGGCATCAGATGCCACTCCGATCATCGAATACACCAATAAGGTCATTTACCTCGATGATTATGAGATTGCAGTGATCCGTGAAGGAAAGCTTCAGGTAAAAACCATCGAAAACATCGAAACCAGCCCTTACATCAATCAGCTGGAACTCGAACTTGAGGCTATCGAAAAAGGAGGCTATGAGCACTTCATGCTTAAAGAGATTTTTGAGCAACCCAAGTCTATAGCTGATTGCCTTCGCGGAAGACTCGACCCCAAAACCGGACGCTTGGTCTTGGGTGGATTAAGGGATTATATGAATAAGTTTCAAAATGCAGAGCGGATTGTAATTACAGCTTGTGGTACATCTTGGCATGCGGGATTGGTAGCGGAGTACCTTTTTGAAGAGTTTGCCCGTGTTCCTGTAGAAGTAGAGTACGCGTCAGAGTTTAGATACCGTAATCCGGTAGTGAGTGATAAAGATTTCATCATCGCTATTTCTCAATCTGGGGAGACTGCGGATACGCTTGCAGCAATCGAACTGGCAAAATCAAAAGGAGCAACCATTTTTGGAGTTTGTAATGTGGTAGGATCTTCAATTCCTAGAACCACTCACGCCGGATGCTATACCCACGCGGGTCCTGAGATTGGGGTGGCATCTACCAAAGCTTTCACAGCTCAAATTTCAGTTCTCACCATGATGGCGTTGAAGCTTGGCTATCAGAGAGGGACCTTGCCTGAAAGCAAATACATCCTGATGCTTCACGAACTTGCAGACATTCCTTCTAAGGTGGAGAAAGCACTCCAAACTAACGATGCGATCAAGAAAATTGCTGAGCAATACAAAGATGCCCGTAACATGCTGTATCTGGGAAGAGGTTATAATTTCCCTGTTGCTTTGGAAGGTGCATTGAAGCTGAAGGAGATTTCATACATCCATGCCGAAGGCTATCCTGCCGCTGAGATGAAGCACGGCCCGATCGCCCTGATTGATGAGGAAATGCCTGTAATATTCATCGCGACCTTGGATAGTTCTTACGAAAAAGTGGTGAGCAATATCCAAGAGGTAAAGGCTAGAAAAGGCAAAGTAATCGCTGTAGTGACCGAAGGAGACAAGCAAGTAAAGGCACTTGCTGACCACGTGATTGAAATCCCACCGACAAATGAAGCCTTTACGCCATTACTTTCTGTGATCCCACTTCAGTTGCTTTCTTATCATATTGCAGTGATGAGAGGTTGTAATGTGGATCAACCAAGGAATTTGGCGAAGTCAGTGACGGTGGAATAATCACCTGAACTCAAAAGCTGCCAAGCGAAAGACAACCCTGAAAATCCCGATTTTCAGGGTTGTTGTTTTAAGGCAAAGTTGGCTCGGGCTTTTGGCTAGTCTGGGAGTTCTTGAATCAATTACACGCCCCCGGTGCGAAATACCTGTTTCCCGCTGCCCTTGCCAAGCATTCATTTGCGTAGGTTTTGGCGTCACATCCACACACAGGCTGAAAAACAGTCGGGCAAGTTGTGGGTCGACTTTCAAGATCAGCATTCAGGCATTGATTGACATTCTCCTCCTCTTGGACGCATCCCATCAACAGAAAAAATGAAATCAAGCTGAAAAGGAAAAACAGTTTTTGAATACTCATTTGATTTTGGGACTACTTGTTAAAAAGCCTAAGTTATCCATATCTGAGGAGTATCCCCGTCCCTAAGCAGAAAATCCTTACTTTTGCGCAGCCAAGGAAAAACCCATGCTGGATAAATTACAAGCCCTTAAGGAACGATTTGAAGAAGTAGGTCAGCTGATTATTTTGCCTGACTCGATGGCTGACATGAGCAAATATGCCAAGCTCACCAAAGAGTACAAGGACCTTGAAAAGCTCGTTTTGGTGTATGATGAGTATGTCCTGGTTCTCAAAAATATCGACAGCTCTAAGGAGATGCTTGAAAAGGAAAAAGATCCAGAGTTTAGGGAAATGGCAAAGGCAGAATTGGATGATCTGAGGGAGCGAAAGGAAACCCTAGAGCAAGAGCTCAAGCAACAGCTGACACCAAAAGACCCCAACGATTCCAAGGATTGTATTTTGGAAATCAGAGGTGGTACAGGGGGTGATGAAGCAGCGATTTTTGCAGGTGATCTTTTTAGGATGTATGAGCGCTTCTGTGAAATGAAAGGATGGAAGCTTACTGTGCTGGATTTAACCTTTGGCTCCGCTGGGGGATACAAAGAAATAATCGCAACCGTGTCAGGTGCCGATGTTTACGGCATGCTCAAGTATGAATCAGGTGTACACAGAGTTCAGCGTGTGCCTGCCACCGAATCTCAGGGAAGAGTTCATACCTCCGCTGCTTCCGTGGCGGTGCTTCCTGAAATGGACGAAGTGGAGGTTCACTTGGATATGAATGACATCCGAAAAGACACCTATTGTTCCTCTGGCCCGGGTGGACAGTCAGTGAATACCACGTATTCTGCTGTTCGATTGACCCACAACCCAACAGGATTAGTGGTGACGTGTCAGGATGAAAAATCTCAAATCAAAAACTTTGAAAAGGCCTTGAAGGTGCTTCGATCTAGGTTGTATGAGATTGAACTCGCTAAGCACAATGAGGCCGTAGGTGCCCAGCGAAAGTCTATGGTAGGAAGTGGAGATCGCTCGGATAAGATACGAACCTACAATTATCCTCAATCCAGAGTCACAGATCACAGGATTAACAAAACGGTCTACAATTTGCCAGACGTAATGGACGGTAACATCGAAGAATTTATTTCTGCCTTGAGATTGGCAGAAAATTTAGAAAAAATGCAGGCTGGAGGGATTGAGTAATTGCTTTGGACTTTGCAAGCTTGATTTAAGCCAGTATATTGAATTAATTAACACAGCTACTTAAGTAAACCCAGCGCTATTATGATTATTGAAGGAGAAAGAGAAATAAATCTGGTGACATGGAATGAATCTCATTTTCATCAGCTCTATCCTTTGGCCAACAATCCAAAAATAGCCATGAATCTGAGGGACAGCTACCCGCAGCCCTATACCATTCATGACGCTCGTCACTGGATTGAGCATAATCAGAAGTTTAATCCTGCTCAGAATTTTGCGATTGAATTTGAAGGCCGACTAGCAGGAGCTATCGGTGCAGAGCGTG
>CALRRX020000010.1:0-17715 GCA_943370675.1 Reyranella massiliensis 521
ACCGACAATGCACCGGGAGGTGCGGGAGAACCAAGCACGCCATTTATCGCTCCGGCAGTCAGCAATGCCATCTTTGCGGCAACTGGAGTACGGATCAGGCAGCTGCCAATTTCAAAAACCGACTTGCGTGTATCCATTCGTCCGACAACTTGAGGAAATGCTTTAACGATCCTAGAAACTAGTAAGTAACCAAGAAAATTAAGCCATGGGACTATTTTGGAATATCCTTCAACAGAGCCAAATCTCCGAACAACGCTCAATAGCCTCCACATTGGAGGAGCGTATCATGTATTTGGAACAAGAACTTAGAAAAACACAAGAAGTATTGATCAAGACGCTGAAGGTGCTCGAGGAGCAAAGCGGAAAAGACATCAATGGGGATGGGAAAATCGGATAACCATCCTCTATTCAAAACTCTAAATTCCTTTTTTTCAGGCATTCAAATCAACCAAACGTCATTTTCCATTAGGAAGGAGTCAATCATTTTCTCATATTGAGACAATAGACATTGACTTAAACCCATACCTAATGAAAAGAAATAACCGACGTGACTTTTTGCAAAAAATCGGGCTTGGAACAGCTGGACTTGCGGCAGCTCCTTTTGCCGTAAATGCAAATCCATCATCCCAGCCTTCCCCTGAGGCTGATGACGAGCAATACTTAAAAATCGGCGACGAAATCGCCGTAGCAGACACCGGCTTTGGAAAAATCCGAGGCTACCAAATGAATGGGGTTTACACCTTTTTGGGTGTTCCTTACGGAGCAGATACTTCGGGGAAAAACCGATTCATGCCTCCACAAAAACCCCAAAAATGGGAGGGAATCAAGGACACCATTTGGTGGGGAAATACGGCCCCGCAGATCATGGACAATCGCTATGCTGCTGTTCATTATTCATTCGCAGATCACTGGAACTATGACGACGTTTCTGAAGACTGTCTCAAACTGAATGTCTGGACCAACGGACTAGCGGATGGAAAAAAGCGACCCGTACTGGTATGGCTGCATGGAGGAGGATTCACGAATGGCAACGGCATCGAGCAAGACGGCTACCATGGGGAAAACTTCGCCAAAAGCAAAGATGTAGTCTTCGTCTCCATCAATCACCGACTTGGCCCGATAGGATTCACCGATCTTTCAGGAGTAGGAGGGGAGAAATACGCCGCTTCAGGTAATGTGAGCCAATTGGACATCATTGCTTCGCTTCATTGGGTGAGGGATAATATCGCCAATTTTGGAGGTGACCCTGGTAATGTCACGATTATGGGACAGTCAGGTGGTGGAGCCAAAGTCACTTGTACCATGGCGATGCCAGCTTCAAAAGGGATCGTACACAAAGGAGTAGCTCTGAGCGGATCGATGCTCAAAGCCAATGATCAAGACTACGCCAGAAAATTGGGTCAATACGTCCTCGAAGCAGCAGGATTAACGCCAGCGGAAGTGGATAAGCTACAGGACATTCCATGGAGACAATACATTGACATCGCTAACAAAGCGCTGGATCGCATGCGAAAGGAAAATCCTCAACCCGGATTCCGAGGCGGATTTGGGCCGGTGGCGGATGGTGTTCATGTGCCAAAGGGAGAGTTTTTCTCCAATCCCAACGACCATACGGCAGACATGCCCTTAATGATTTGTACCACCTTCCACGAATGGGGTGCTACACGTACCAACCCACAATTGGAAGCTACCGGAGAAGCAGGAGCGATTGAAGCCTTGAAGTCGCGCTTTGGGGATAAATCAGCGGAAGTCTACCGTGCTTATGCTGCTAATTTTCCGGGAAAAAAACCAGCAGAAATCATGACCCTCGCGGCATCCAACCGTGCCAATGCAGTCGCTTGTGGCAATGCCAAAGCAAAGCAGAAAGCACCGGTCTACATGGCTTGGTTTGGCTGGGAACCCAATTTGTACAACGGGCGCATGCGAGCATTTCACTGCATTGACATTTGTTTCTGGTATGACAATACCGACCGAATGTACACCCACACCGGAGGAGGCAAGCGTCCGCGATTGCTCTCAGAAAAAATGTCGGCATCACTTCTGGCCTTTATGAAAACAGGTAATCCGAATGCCGGAGCTCTTCCCAACTGGCCTAAATTCACTGCTGAAAAAGGTGAAACCATGATCCTAAATGACGTTTCTGAAGTCAAAAACGATCCGGATCGAGAAGCTAGAAAAGCACTTCCTCAAGCCTAAGACTAGCTTAGAAAGAATTGAAAGACTTGGATTTATCAGAAAGATTCGCCTTTTTGATATCCAAGTCTTTTTAATTATGAGAAAAAAATCAAACGTTTTACCCATTCTTATTGGAGCATTGATCGGTGCTTTCGGTTATTGGACCGCAGATTTTTCAGAAGAAAACGCGCTTTACCAATCAGTATTCTACATCAAGGCCCCAGGTGCATTTTTGGCTACCTTATTTGTTGGCATCCTTAGAAAAAACCAACCGGCTTGGAATGCTCTAATGGTTTCTTTGGGGGTGATGTTGGGTATGCTTTCCAGAATTTTTGCTGATATGATCGTAGATCCAAACTCTCATAATTTATTTCCTTTTGAATTGATGATCGGATTGGTGATCGTCTTACCCGTCTCATTTGTGGGGGCTTACCTCATTCATGGAGTCTTTTTCGTGTCGGGTAAAAATTAATTTCTGTCCTCCCTATGACCAATCCTTCGTAACTTTCGCGCAGTTATTTGTCATCCTTATTTCTCTTTACCTATGACCGACTTTAGAAACTACAAGGTTCCTTACGAGCCTGCATCCGAATATTCAAAATCTGTGGCCTACTTCTCCATGGAGTTTGCCATTCATCAGCCTTTAAAAATCTACAGCGGTGGATTGGGCTTCCTTTCCGGGTCTCATTTGCGAAGCGCCTACGAACTCAAGCAGAATCTGATCGGGGTTGGCATACTCTGGAAGTACGGCTATTACGACCAAAGCCGTAACCAAGATCAAACGCTTAAGGCAGAGTGGTATGAAAAAAACTACAGCTTTCTTGAAGATACAGGAATCAAATTTACCGTGCCAGTCCATAGCCAACCTGTGTGGGTAAAGGCATGGTATTTGGCACCTGACACTTTTAGAAGCGCTCCTTTATTTTTGCTGAGCACCGACTTGCCAGAAAATGACTACCTGAGTCAGACCATTACGCACAAGCTTTACGATGCAGACACTGCTGCCAAAATCGCCCAAATGATCATCCTGGGAATCGGTGGTGCAAAGCTGATCGACGAGCTCAATTTCAATCCTGAGGTGTACCACCTCAATGAAGCTCATGGATTGAGTAGCGTCTTTTACCTGATGAAAAAATTCGGCAACAAAGAGGAGGTCAAAAAGCGATTGGTATTCACGACGCACACTCCAGAAGAAGCCGGAAATGAAAAGCACGAGTTTTACCTCTGCGATAAAATGAGCTATTTCTATGGCCACAGCATCGATGAGGTGAAAGAACTTACCGGTATGGATGGCTCCATGTTTAATCACAGTTTGGCGGCTTTGAGATTTGCTCATGCTGCAAACGGTGTAAGTAAACTTCATGGGGAAGTCAGCCGCAGAATGTGGGGAGACTACTCCGATATCCCGGAAATCCAATCCATCACCAATGCCCAAAACTGGAAGTATTGGGCAGATAAGCAGCTCTACCGATTTATGGAGGAGGCAGACAATGAGGGATTTGATGACCGAAAGCGGTATTTGAAAAAGCGTGCTTTTGACATTGTGGCTGACCAAACAGGTAAAATTTTGGATCCTGACGTACTTACCATCGTTTGGGCTAGACGTTTTGCGGCTTACAAAAGACCCGAGTTGATCACCCGAGACATGGAGAAGTTTGAGGAATTGGTCAGCAATACCCAACTTCCTATACAGATCATCTGGGCTGGAAAACCTTACCCAATGGACTACGGTGCGATTTCGGTATTCAATTCTCTTGTACACCTAAGCAAAAAGTATAAAAACGTGGCGGTTTGTACAGGTTATGAACTCGCACTAAGCAAGCGCCTAAAACAAGCTTCAGACATCTGGCTCAACAATCCTCGTGTCCCAAGAGAAGCATCAGGTACTTCCGGTATGACGGCCTCAATGAACGGGTCTGTCAATTTCAGTACCTATGACGGTTGGATCTGTGAGTTTGCCAGACATGGAGAAAACTGCTTCATCGTCCCTCAGGCTGATTACCACAACCTGAATATCCAAGACCAAGATGAGCACGATTTGCATCACCTGTATGAAATCCTGAAGGGCGAAATTTTACCGCTTTATTACAGCAACAAGAGAAAATGGAGGGATATCGTACAGGCAGGAATGCACGACGTTCGTTATGAATTTGAAAGTAACCGAATGGCAAAAGATTACTATGAATTGATGTATAAATAGAACTTTGTACAGACTAAACTAAAAGCAATAGCCTCGAATGAAAATCCGAGGCTATTGCTTTTTAGTATGGATTAGAATTATGATTTAAGCCTTTTAGACAGTTCTTCTCTATTTGCATTTAGAAAATGACCAAGCTTTTCTTGATCTTCTGTGGTTTCCTTCATCCAGATAAGACAAGGATTGGCCTCTTCAAACACCTTAATTTCCAGATTGAAAGAAGGGGTGAACTTTAAGAATACATTGATGAGAAACTTCTGATTGGGTGTTTTTACAATAACTCCGATTCTCTTATGGTCAGAACTGGAATTTCTGAATTCACCAAGTCTCTTGACAAAAGACATCACATCAATCTGATAACCTATAGCCGTACTTCCTGAAAAATCATAAATAGTAGGAAAATCCAGTCGATAATCTTGATGATTAAATAATTCACCAAGCATATCTATCATATCCTTCGGATAGATTTTTCCTTGAAAGCTGATGACAATCACCCCAAGCTCTTGATTTATGGCGATTTGATAACAGTGGCTTGGCATTTTTTCCAGTTTTATGACTTAAATGGAACATCTGTTTACCTAACCCATTTAATGGATTTGGCAGTTTACATTTAATGTCTGATGCAATCTAGATCGTTAACTCTGCTTTTCTAATTACGGTAGGATCAAAGCCTCCGATTTTGATAACAATTGTGGCTTTTTGTACATAAAAAGTATGGACTAGCTCTTTGATGTAGCGGTAGTTGACTATGAAAATGAAGCATTCAAACTTATGAATTCTAGAAAATTAGGACTACCCATAATTACAGTAGAAAACTAGTGAAGGAAACTGTAAAAGGATGGATAAATTAAGGAAAGGTAATCCTAAACGTTGTTCCTTTATTTACCTCACTCTCCACTTCGATTTTACCTCCAAGGGATGTAACATGATGATATACTAAATACAATCCAACGCCCTTGCTGTCTGAATTACCGTGAAAGGATTGATTCAGTTTAAAAATTCGGCTACCCACTTTTTCCAAATCCATTCCCTGACCATTGTCCCGTACACTGAGCTGAAGATAATCATCGATAGAATTGGTGGAAAAATGAATCATCGGATAGACTTCCGGCCGAGCATATTTGATAGCGTTGGTAATGAGATTTAATAAAATACTCTCGAGGTACTCCCGATTAAATGCTATCAAATTGCCTTGCGAAAAATCACTGGTAATTGTCGCCTTAGCGGAATCAATAAGAGACCTAATGGAAAGAGAAACAGAATCCAATACTTCAGATAAGGCTATGGATTCTATAGATGCTTCTTTTTCGTGTCGTTCCTTCAAAATATCAACGTACTTGTTGAGGGTAAATGAAAGCTTCTTGCCCGAATTTCTGACCAATTGAATGAGTTCGAGTGTTTCCCGATCTTTGATTTTTTCTGCGTCTAAAAGGTCAAATGCTGAGAGGAGATTGTTTACCGGCGCCCGTAAATCATGAGAGGTAGAAAAGGTAAGCTGCTTCAATTCCTGATTCAACTGACTTAGTTGAGTCAAAAGAGAATTCCGCTGGGTTTCGATCTCTTTTTTATGGGTGATGTCTTTGGCAATGGCAAAAACTACTTGCTGACTGTCTACTGGCATGGAGGTCCAAGAAAGCCACACGGTTTCGCCTGCTTTAGTCAGGTATCGGTTTTCGAAATTTAGAAGGGGCTTTGATTGAAGTAGCTGTTCTCTGACTCTGGTAGTGGTAGACTTATCTTCAGGATGGATAAAGTCACTGATCGGACGACTGTATAATTCCTCCATGCTGTAGCCCAACACTTTAGACACGGAGCTGTTGATTTTTTTGAAATAACCATCATATCCGGCAATACAGAAAAGGTCTGCCGTCAACTCAAAAAAGTGTTCGTAATCAAATTTTGTTGGGCTCATAGGTTATTAAAGGGCCCTCAAGATACACGAGGCAGTTACTTTTTGAATTGAGCTTACATTTAATGTAAATGAAGTGTCAGACTTCTATTTCACGAGATAGATTTTGCCTTCAGTTTTGCTCATGATATAAAGTCTCTTTTTAGCATCGAGTCCAAATTTGAGATCTACGCGGTCATGATTGACCAAGGACTTCATAGACACTTCCTTTCCTCCAAACTTTACTCCCCAAGATTTGGTAACAGGCTGTGAAGACTCATCCAAGTCTGCAAAAAACAACCTGCCTGAAGGAACATCTCCAAACACAAATTTTCCTTTCAAGGGACCTTCTGAAACTAGGTAGCCTCCTATGACCGCCACAGTCTCATCGTGCTCCAACTGGATGATGGGATAGGTCACTCCATATTTGGCATCATCGGCCGGTAAAGGGTAAAGTGCACGGAAACTTCCAAAAGGATTGATCACAAAGGCACCTTCACGGATCGGCCAACCATAAAACTTCCCTGGTTCGATGCGGTTGATCTCTTCGATGCTATGCTGACCAATATCTGTGGCATGGAGATTTCCGGTTTCATCCCAAAAAATACGATTTGGATTTCGGAACCCGTAAGCAAGGACTTCACCAGCCATTCCTGGTTTTCCGGCAAATGGGTTGATCTTAGGAATGCCATACTTTCCGTTTTTTCCATCTTTTCCTGCAGGATCAATCCTCAGAATGCTACTGTAGATTCCTTTGCCTTGATGATTGGAGATAGCTGCAAATCGCTTTTCAGCAGTGCCTCCGTCCCCATAGCCTATGTAGAGCAAGCCATAGTCAGCCTCTCCTTTTTTGGAAAATGGGTTAAAGGTCAGCTCCTGCATGCCATGCGCCTGGGACGCATTGTCAATTCGAAGAATTTCTCGGTCTGTACCTTTGAAAACTTTGGCTTTTGGATCATCCGCTTTCCACTCGGTCAGCACCCATTGCATAAAAACCTTAAGGCTATCTGTGTATCCAAAATCCGATGGAGCTGTGCCTCCCGGCTCAGTATGTGAGGTGTAGAAAAGACCATTGGTCTCGAAATCAGGATGAAACGCAAAGCTTCCAACGCCCGTAGCCCATCCCGGTTTGCTGACCATAGCCGGTCGCTTTTCTTTCAAGTTGAGGAAAAGGACCGGCTTTTGGTTTTCTATTTCGTAGAGTCCAATCCGCTGATCATTGATGAAAAGACGCTCTGATCCAGGAATGGGCTCCATTTTGGTCATTTTTGCCAAAGGCGCAACTGTATCCGTAGCTGGAAGCTGAGCGAAAAGCTCAAGTTCAAGTCGAATGCCGGAGTCTTGGATTTTCTCAGGAATCAAATTGGAAGTAGTATCGCCGCTGATTGGAATTGGCAGGGTCTCAAACGTATGCATGTAACTCAGCAAGGCATCGATATCTGGATCCGTCAAAGCAGGAAAACCCGGCATTTGAGTTTTGTATTTGGCGAGTAGCTCTACAGCTCTGGGATCTTTGGATTCGATCACTGCTGCGGGATTTTTGATAAACTCGCGAATCCATTGGGTTTCTACCTGTCGGGTGAGTCCGCTTAGGTTGGGTCCGATAGCATCCTCATTGAAGTTATGGCAGGTAGAGCATTGCTGTTCAAAAATCGTCTTCCCTTTGAGAATCTGACTGGCATCCGTGGAGATTTCCAAGCCAAACTCTGTTTTGGCTGGTGAACAGGAAAAAAGAAGAGTTCCTATGCAAAAGAGGGGTAGATACAGATTTTTCATCTTTACTAAATTGCGCTTTTGCCTGATCCGAAAAAACAATACTGAGCGTGTCACCTAAAAAAAGGCAGATTTTTTTCGGAATGGATTCCGATAAAAAAGCCTCCGGTCGCTTTCATAACCGGAGGCTTGGTACTCAACCAATCTATCTCTATTGTTTAAAATGGGTATTTTCCTTGTGCAATCATGTAATCAGCCACTTGTCTTCTGAGCTCCTTCACATTGATGAAATCCGGCTTGGTATATCGCTTCAAGCCCATCAAAAGGACTTTTTGCTCATCTCCCTTGGCAAAGGAAACGATAGCTTCCTTGGCTGAAGCTTCGATCTTGTCCACTGCTTCGTAAAGGTAGATTTTAGCCATGGCGATTTGGGAAGCGCAAGCTTCTTCACCTTTTAGGCTCACCAATTTCTCAGCTCTTAAGAGGGCTGATTCAGCAGCATAGATTTCAATCATCACATCGGCAAGGTTCATCATGATTTCCTGCTCGTCTTCGATGCGGTCCTGAAGAGCCATCGCTGCTTTTCCACCGACCATTAGGAAGACCTTTTTGAGTTTTTTCAAAATGTCTTTTTCTACTGCGAAAAGCTCTGAAGCATCGATACTTTCAAATGAAGGCACAGAAGTCAATTCGGATGCAACAGCCATAGCCGGCTCGAATAAGTTGATCTCACCCTTCATAGCACGTTTTAAAACCATTCCTACCATCAGCATTCGGTTGATCTCGTTGGTTCCTTCATAAATTCTGGAAATACGAGCATCTCGGTAAGCTCTTTCCATCGGAGCATCGGCCGAATAGCCCATTCCCCCATAGATCTGCACACCCTGGTCAACCACATAATCCAATACTTCCGAACCGTGAACTTTGGCGATCGCCGCTTCGATGGCAAACTGCTCCAAAGCTTTCAATTTTGCTTCTGCATCCGGAAGACCCTCTTGAGCCAAGGCGACCATGCGGTCTTCGATATCTTGACCTGCTCGGTAACAAAGCGACTCGGTGGCAAATATTTTCGTTGCCATTTCGGCTAGCTTGGACTTGATTGCTCCAAACGTATTGATGCTGACGCCAAACTGCTTACGATCTGTGGAGTACTTGATGCTAAGGCTGGTCACTCCTCGTACACCGCCTAGGACACCCGCGCCGAGTTTTACCCGACCGATGTTGAGGATGTTTACTGCAATTTTGAATCCGTTGCCACGGTCTGACAGCATATTTTCCACCGGAACAGGGCAATCGTTGAAGAAAACCTGACGGGTAGAAGAGCCTTTAATGCCCAACTTTTTCTCCTCCTCATTCATGGTGATGCCGCCAAACGTTTTCTCGACGATGAAAGCCGTTAGGTTTTTGTCATCTTCTATTTTGGCAAACACAATGAAAAGGTCTGCAAACCCAGCATTGGAGATCCACATTTTCTGTCCATTGATCAGGTAGTGTTTTCCATCCGGCGTAAGGGTTGCTTTGGTTTTGCCGCTGTTGGCATCCGAACCAGCGTCAGGTTCGGTCAAGCAATAGCATGCTGCCCATTCACCTGTGGCTAGTTTGGGAAGGTATTTTTGCTTTTGTGCTTCTGTACCGTAGTACAAAATGGGAAGTGTACCGATTCCGGTATGGGCACCATAAGTGGTAGAAAAAGATCCTGCGCCCCCGATGATGTCGGCAATCAACATGGACGTGTTGAAGCTCATTCCCAAGCCGCCAAACTCTTCCGGAACTGAAATACCCAATAATCCCAATTCACCCGCTTTTTTGAAAAGAGAGGGAACAAGTTCAGGGTTTTTCATGCTGTCGATTTCTTCGATTTTGGGATTGATCTCCGTATCGATAAAATCCTGACAGGCCTGAGCCATCATGAGTTGCTCTTCTGTAAATTCCTCAGGAATAAAAATTGCCTGAGCCTCCGTATCACGGATAAGAAACTCTCCGCCTTGGATGGATTTTGATATAGTAGCCATATTGTTAGACTTTAGATTTTAGACATAAGATGTAAGACATGGGACACTTATTTAAGAAGCTCGTAGATACCAGCAACACCCTGACCTCCTCCGACGCAGGCAGTTACCAGACCATATTTCTTGTTTTGCCTTCTCAACTCATTGAAAATCTGAACCGAAAGCTTTGCTCCTGTACAGCCTAGCGGGTGACCAAGTGCTACGGCACCCCCGTTGACATTGACGATATCCGGATTCATATCAAGAGATTTCATCACGGCAAGACCTTGCGCAGCAAATGCTTCATTGAGCTCGATTAGGTCAATGTCATTCAGCGTAAGTCCAGCCTGCTTCAATGCTTTTGGCACGGCTTCTTTGGGACCTATACCCATGATCCGAGGATCTACTCCAGCCACGGAATAAGACATCATCCTTGCGACAGGCTCCAATCCAAGAGACTTCATCAGTCTTTCCGACATGACCACGACAAAGGACGCACCGTCAGAAGTCTGAGAGGAATTGCCAGCTGTGACTTGACCTCCGTTTCTAAATGCTGGCTTCAATGCTGCCAAAGCTTCCATAGTTGTACCAGCGCGAGGTCCCTCGTCCGTATCTACTGTGAATTTTCTGGTTTTCTTTCTTCCTTTTTCGTCGAGGTATGTTTCTTCCACTTCGACCGGCACGATCTCATCCTTGAATTTGCCTGCAGCTATGGCTGCCAACGCTTTTTCATGAGATCTTACAGAGAAGGCGTCTGCCTGCTCGCGCGTGATTTCATAATCTTTTGCTAATTCCTCAGCAGTCAAACCCATTCCGAGGTAATATGATGGTGTCTGAGAGGCGATTTTCCAGTTGAGTGCTGTTTTGTAGCCCATCATAGGAACCAAAGACATGGATTCTGTACCTCCTGCGATGATGCAATCAGCCATACCTGCTTTGATTTTTCCTACTGCCAAGGCAATGGCTTCCAATCCTGATCCGCAGTAGCGATTCATGACAAAACCCGGAGTATCAATTCCCAAGGCCAAAAGAGAAATCATTCGACCCATTTGCATGCCTTGTTCGGCTTCAGGAACGGCATTTCCTACGATCAAGTCATCGACCATTTTAGGCTCAAGCCCAGGTGTGTTTGCCACCAAATGCTTGATCACATCTGCAGCCAAGTCATCTGGCCTGTAAAATCGAAATCCTCCTTTTTTGGACTTTGCTACTGCTGATCTATATCCGTTTATTATGTATGCTTCCATTTGTGTTTTATTATTATTAGAATTTTGTTAAGCTCTTAAGAAACAAGATTCAAGAGACAAGAAACAAGACTTGGGTAAGTCAATATGGGTTATCCTCAATAGTTTGTTTGAACCCAATTATCATTTTCTGAACTTCTGAGATATTTGTGCTTAAGGCATCGAAATTTTCTTGACTTAAAATTCCAACCCTATTGGCAATAATACTTTGGGTTTCTAATTCGAAACTTTCTCCCAAACTGATATCCAAACAATTTGAAAAAGACTTTGAAGAATTTCTGGCCGTCCCCTCCGCAATGTTTGAAGGAATGGATACACTTGATCTTCTCATTTGAGAGGTAATCCCAAATCGCTCTTCACTGGGAAAATGCCTTGTCAATTCATAAACATTTACTGCAAGATCCACTGCCTTTTGCCAAACTTTAAGGTTTTTGAAATTATGCTTCAGTCTCATTTTAAAAATTGTTATTAGTTCAAGTCTTGATTCTTGTATCTAGTTTCTTGTTTCTCGCTTCTAGTTTCTCAGCGGTTTTCCTTTGAAAAGAATGCTGTGAATTCGTTCCAGGGTCTTTTGCTCACCGGTCAAACTCAAGAAAGCTTCACGCTCCAAGTCAAGCAAGTATTGCTCCGATACCTCTGTCGGAGAGGACAAATCACCACCAGACATTACCCAAGCCAGTTTTCTGGCAATTTTAGCATCATGTGCAGAGATGTAATTTCCATAAATCATCCCAGTGATACCTGCTTCAAAATAGGCTAAGGAGGTTTTACCCAATACCTTGATATTGGTCTGCTGCGCCGGTTGAGAATATCCCAAATCTGAAAGTGATAGCACTTTGGCTTTGGCATCGGCCAATTGTCTCTTTCTGTTTAGGGAAATTCCATCTTGTGCTCTCAGGTAACCTAGCCCTCTAGCCTCTTCGGCTGAAGTCGCAACTTTAGCAGTCGCAATATTCATGAAGTACTCCTGAAGCTGGTTGAGTTCCACGTCTCCACCTATGACACTGTTTGCAAATCTTCGTGTCATTTCCTTGGTCCCTCCTCCCGCTGGAATCAAACCGACACCAACCTCGACCAAACCCATGTACAATTCAGCATGTGCCTGGATATGATCTGCATGAAGTGAAAGCTCGCAGCCACCACCTAATGCCATGTTGTGGGGAGCAACTACTACCGGAACAAAAGAGTATCGAGCCCGCATCATGGTGTTCTGAAACTGCGCAATCATAAGATTGATTTCGTCAAACTCCTGGTCTCCGGCAAACATGAACAACATGGCCAAATTGGCACCTGCAGAGAAGTTTCCTCCTTCGTTACCGATGACCAAGCCTTTGTAGGACTTTTCAGCCATACCGATGGCGGTATTGATACCCTCTATCACTTCAGCGCCCATGGAGTTCATTTTGGTGTGGAATTCCAAACCAATTACCTCATCGCCCATGTCATAAATGGTCGATCCCGCATTTCCCCAAACTTTTTTTCCTGCAGACTTGAGCGTATCCAGAATGATGAAATCCTCAATTCCTGGGATTTCCAGATAGGTTTTAGATGGAATGTCGTAGTACTTTCTTTTGCCTCCTTCGACTTTGTAGAATGACTCGTGACCAGCATCAAGCATTTCGTGAACCCACGGCGCGGCGGTTTCTCCAGCTGCTTCCATTTTTGCCACTGTTTCTTTCAGACCTAGGACATCCCAAGTCTCAAAAGGCCCAAGCTCCCAACCAAAGCCGGCACAGACTGCCTGATCGATGCGATAGAGCTCGTCAGAAATCTCTGGAATACGGTGCGAGCAGTATTTGAACAAATCATAAAAAGAAGCCCGATAGAATTCCCCTGCCCGATCGTCGAAATTCACCAAGAACTTGATCCGGTTTTTAAGATCATCGATTTCTTTAGATGCCTCGAGTGCTTTGAATTTTGGTTTCTCTACATCCTTGTATTCAAAGGTTTTAAGATCCAATTCTTTCAATTCTTTGCTGCCGTCTTTGTGACGGATCATTTTGAAATAACCCTGACCCGTTTTATCACCAAACCACTTGTTGTTGTAAAGGACCTCGACGATTTTGGGAAGTTTGAATTTGTCTCTAGACTCGTCGTGCGGCAGAGCCTTGTATAGGTTGTTTGCGACATTGACGGTAGTGTCCAATCCTACCACATCCATCGTACGGAAAGTGGCTGACTTGGCTCGCCCAATCACTGGACCGGTCAATTTATCGACCTCAGATACTCCAAAACCAGCTTTTTCGATCGCATGCATGCCAGAAATGATGGCATACACGCCAATACGGTTTGCAATAAATGCTGGAGTGTCTTTACAAAGCACCGTTTCCTTGCCTAAGTACCGATCTCCATAATCCATCAAAAAGTCAATGATTTCAGGCTTAGTCTTCGGACCAGGGATGATTTCCAATAATCTCAAATAGCGGGGAGGATTGAAAAAGTGAGTTCCGGCAAAGTGGGCTTGGAAATCTTCTGATCTTCCTTCACACATCAAGTGCATGGGAATACCCGAAGTATTGGAGGTGATCAATGTGCCCGGCTTGCGGAATTTTTCAACTTTCTCGTAAAGCTGCTGCTTGATATCCAATCGCTCTACGACGACTTCAACTACCCAATCGTAATCCTTGATTTTGGGAAGGTCGTCGTCAAAATTTCCAGTGGTAATTCTGGAAGCAAAAGCCTTGTCGTATATCGCGCTTGGATTGGACTTCAGCGTATTTTGCAATGCTGTGGTCACGATCCGATTTCTCACTGCAGGATGCTCTTTGGTGAGTCCTTTCTTTTGTTCCTCTTCTGTGAGTTCGAATGGAACAATATCCAGCAAAAGTACCTGGATGCCGATATTGGCAAAGTGACAGGCAATCCTGGATCCCATCACTCCTGAACCTAAGACGGCTACTTTTTTAATGGTTCTATTCATTTTTTTGGGTTTTTGGTAGTTATTCCCGGCAAGGGACTTGGTTTATATTTCAAATACGGGCTTGTTGATTTCGCTGGTAGCTACTTGATCGATGATGGATTGGATTTTGGAAAAGACTCCAAAAAAGGATTCCAATTCCTCTTCGGATACTACTTCTCTCACCATCAGATTGAATTTCATAATGGTTTGGATGGAGATTTCTTTTTTGCGCTTACCCTCTTCTGTGAGAAAAATTCGAACCGAACGCTTATCTATCGGATCAGCTTTTTTGAAAATCAACCCCTTTTCTTCCATGGTTTTTAGCATTCGAGTCAGACTTCGGGTTTCCAATCCTATTAGAGGAGCGATTTTGGTTGCAGGGGTGCCTTCTTTAGAGTTAATATTGATCAAAACAAATCCGATAGCTGTAGTGAATCCTTCCTCAGCAGCTTGCTGATTGTACATACGAGATATGGCATGCCATGCACTTTTGATGTGGTAATCAACGGTTTCTTCTCTTTTCATACTTCACCCTTCGAAAAATGTGGTTTTCTAAATTAGGCAAATTTTGTATGCATGCATACTATTTTGAGAAAAAGTTATGCATGCATCACAAATTATAAAATGAAAAGCAGATGAATGATAGAATAAAATTTCTTCTAAATCGATTAATGATGATCAATCAAAATAAAAATTTGTAATGATGTCAAAATCAAAAATAAATTTTGAATAAAATATTTTCTGGTAAAAGGTGTAAAGACAAAAAAACCAGGCTGTTAAGCCTGGTATATTTCTTCGATCTGCTGCTGATATTTCTGAGTAATGACTTTTCGCTTCAGTTTCATAGTTGGAGTCAATTCACCCGAATCAATGCCCCAAGGCTTTTCCAGTAATTTGAATCGTTTGATCTGCTCCCACTTTCCAAAATACTTGTTGTAAGAATCAACTTCGGCTTGGTACTTCTCTTTAATTTCAGGCTTATTGACCATCTCTTCATCAGAGGTATAGGGAATGTCCTTTCGCTTGCAATATTCTCTCAATCCATCAAAGCTAGGTACGATCAAGGCTGCTGGGTAACTTCTACCGTCACCTACCACAATAAGTTGTTCGATGAGGAGAGATTCTTTGAATTTATTTTCCATTACCTGAGGAGCAATGTATTTACCTCCGGAGGTTTTAAACATCTCTTTTTTGCGATCAGTGATCTTGAGGTAATTTCCTTCGAGTACTCCGATATCTCCTGTATGGAACCAGCCGTTTTTAAGTACCTCTGCGGTCATTTCTGGCTCCTTGTAATACCCTTGCATCACATTAGGCCCTTTGACCAGAATTTCGCCATCTTCTGCGATCTTGACTTGGACATCTTTTACAATCTTGCCTACATACCCGATGCGGATTTCCTCTTTTGTACCCACAGAAGCCGTGACTACTGGGGATGTTTCAGTAAGACCATATCCCTCACAAACTCGGATTCCAGCTGCCCAAAATACCCTTGCCAATCTTGGCTGAAGAGCAGACGCTCCAGAGTTGATCTGCATGATATTTCCTCCCAAAGCTTCACGCCACTTCGAGAAGATGAGCTTGTTGGCAAGCTTGAGTTGGAAATCATACCATCCTCCCATATCGGTTGATGGATCGTATTTTAAACCAAGATCCAATGCCCAAAAGAAAAGTTTTTTCTTCACACCCGTAAGCTCATAGCCTTTAGCCACTATTTTGTCATACACTTTTTCCAAAAGCCTTGGTACTGTATTGAACACATGGGGCTGAACTTCTTTCAGGTTTTCGCCGATCTTATCCATGTTTTCGGCATAATACACCGAATAGCCCAGATAAATAAAACAGAAGGAGGCTGTTCGCTCGAAAATATGGCAAAGTGGAAGGAAACTAAGGACCTTAGAAACTCCCGGAGGAGGGGACATGATGTGGGAAACCGATATAAGGTTGGATAAAACATTCGCATGGGTAAGCATTACCCCCTTTGGTTTTCCTGTCGTTCCTGATGTATAGATGATTGTAAATAAATCCTCTGGCTTGATTTTAGATTTTGACTCTTCGAGTTTTGCAAAATCACCGGATTCACCCTTTTCTGCTAGTAAAGACCAGTGTTCAACCCCTTCTAAATGATCAAACGAGTATATTTTGCGATCCTCTGCCACTTGAGCAGCCTTTTCAAAAATGGTCTGATCACCGACAAAAATTATCTTAACCTCAGCATGATTAAAGATGTATGAGTAGTCCTCAGAAGTGATTGTAGGGTACATCGGAACGGAAATGGCTCCTATTTGCTGTAAAGCAAGGTCAATAAAGTTCCATTCAGGTCTATTCTCTGAGATGATGGCGACTTTGTTTCCCTCTTCGATTCCTTGAGAAAGGAATGCAAGACTGAGGTTGTCTATTATTTTTTTTACTTCAGTAGAAGAATAGGTTTTCCAAGTTCCGTTTTCTTTCCGGCTAAAGGCTACTTCTTTGTTGTACTTACTGATCTGATAGGGTATCAAATCAAATAGTCGGGTGAGTTGCATGATTTGGATAGTTTGGGTTTAAAGAGTCTAATATTACCAAATCAAATAATCTTTCACAATGTTTAGATATCCACACAATTCACACCTCTATATCTTTATTATTATATTTAATTAAAAAAAACTATTAAGGTTATTAAGTATGTGAATTTGTGGATAAAGAAGCCTTTTTGTTTTAATAACAAGTTCTTATCTATTCTTTGGTTTTGATTAACATGTTATCCACCAATTTTCCACTTTCAACTTATTGATAATCTACTGTTTCTAATAAATTTATTTTTTGTGTGGATGAACTTGTATTCGCTCGTTGTGTGTAAAGTAGGTGTTGAAAACTTGATATCCTTTGGTGGATAAAGACTGACTTATTCCCAGTTGGTTTGCTAGGAGTTATCGTTTTGAGTTGTTTGGTGGAAAACCCTGAAATTATCCCTTGTTGTCCCTATGTTTTGCACATAAGAATTATGGTTTTTCCACAGGATTTAATTTCAATTTTGGAAGTCCGGTACGGGGATTTGCAGTAATATTTTGATCTTCCAGAGTCCATCCACCCCTGATGACTACCTCTTTTTTGTTTTCTTCTCCAGAAAAATAGAAGACCCGTTCAGCTTCTCTTTTTTGAAAGTAGTTGGAAGGATCCCATCTTCTGTTTCCGTTTAAGTCTTCAATTACCTTTATTTTGAAAGTACCTGGCTCCACAAGTTTAAATGAATAAGCATTTCCTTTCTCGATAATTTCCTCTCTTATGATCTCATCTTTACTGTCTATCAGTTGTACCATGAAAGGAGGTTTTCCACCTTCAATGTTGCCTTTGATTTCATCGGCAAGACCCTCTCTCTTGAGCTTTCTATAATTTGCCTCTAGTTTCTTTTCGTTTACTTGTCCTTCAATATCTATAAAGGTGGAATCAGATGCTCTGAGCGTCATGATTTCCTTATTTATTGAATCAGGAACGTAGAATAGGATGTTCAGTACGTCCCTCTTTGCTGAGTCAGAAAAGTGTAACATCTCTCTTTTTACCGGAATAAATGATGCCGTATCATATTGAAGGTAGAGAGAATCTAGATTGATGCTTTCTATGGGTTTATTGAA
>CALRRX020000011.1:0-17097 GCA_943370675.1 Reyranella massiliensis 521
TTGTTCCGGGGAGTATTCCGGAAGCTCCTGCTGTAGGTGCCGCTACAAACCTACCAATGCAGGAATTGACTTCTTTTGCAGCCAAAGCCCTTGAAATCAATTTTTGAAATTCAGGAGAAAGAACGGTCAGGGGATTTTTATAAACCTTCTTCGCACCATTATTGATCATACCGGATCTAGAAGTCATATCCTCTTCCAAACCTGCCTTTACGGCTTCTTTCATCACCTGATAAGCATGGGTGAGTCCACTCCAAATTTTCTCTTCAGAGGAATTTTTTTGCTCGACTTCATACTCAATGACCGACTGTACCAAGGATAAATTTCTCTCCTCACAATACTTCTTCCAGCCACTGAAGCTCTCAAAAAGGTAACACATGTCTATTTGGGTTTATATTAAATCAGTTTTGTACTCACCTGCATTCACTGAGGATGCATCAAAAATCGAAGTTCACAGTCTGCGTGATAGCTGGATCCAAACTCAAAGCCACTGGACAAGTTCGAGCTGCGTTTTTTATTTTTTGTAAGAAAGCAGCATCTTGAATAGGATTAGACCATTTAAAATCCACCACGACCTCCTGAATCTTGCGAGGACTGGATTGCATGATTTTGGTAATTTCCCAACTAAGGCCCTCCAAAGAGACTCCTTCTCGGTCAGCAACAATACCCATGATGGTTACCATACAAGAACCTAGTGCTGCACACACCAAATCAGTAGGAGAAAATGCCTCTCCCTTTCCATTATTGTCTACCGGCGCATCTGTTATGATCAAATTCCCGGATTGAAGATGCTTTGCTTCTGTCCTTAAATTACCTAAATACGAACTTTTTATAGTGGGCATAAACTCTTACTTTTAAAATGCAGTTAAATACTTTGTAATCAAAAATAGGGCAATATTTTCGACCAATTCGAATGAGCAAGCTGAATTTCACCTTTCTGTTTCTTTTATTTTTCACAAGCCATGCTGCATTTTCTCAGCGGGATGACATTGGAAATTATGAATATGACAAAGAATATTTGTTTGGTTTAAACAAGAACACAAACGGCGGGCTGATAGGGGGAGTTTCCTTCAAATTGGGTACTCGAATTGACGACACACAGTTTTCTTTTTGGGGCGTAGAGCTCTCCAATGTAAAAAATCAAAAAGAAGCTCGATACAATACAGTGCTAGGCAATAGCTACATTTTTGGAAAATCAAACTATCTCTACGCCATTCGACCGCATTATGGACGTGAAATCATCCTATTCAAAAAAGCACCTAACCAAGGCGTCCAAGTTTCAGCATTAGCCGCAGCAGGACCAACATTCGGGCTTATCGCTCCTTATTTTATCGAATATGCACTAAACAGAGTGGAAACAGTTGTGGAGCAATACGATCCTGAAAAGCATCAAAGCAGATTTAACATTTTGGGTACAGGTCGTCTATTTCAAGGTATCGGACAATCGCAGTTGGCAATTGGTGCTATGGCAAAAGCCGCACTCCATTTCGAATTTGGTGTATTCAAAAGCAGTGTAACAGGATTGGAACTTGGATACATGGTAGAAGGTTACAACAAGGAAATTCCATTGATTCCAACCACCGAAAATGCCCAATTCTTCCAATCTGCTTATTTCACCTTTTTCTACGGATTTAGAAAATAAGCCAATTGGCTTTTGAATAGGTCTAGATTACCTTTGCATCAAATCTCAAGACGATGATCGAATTACCCGTTATTTCCGAAGAAGCAACTAAACGAAAAAAGCCAGATTGGCTTCGTGTCAAGCTTCCCGTAGGAAAGGAATATGCCAAAGTCAGAAAACTAGTTGACGAACATAAACTTCACACCATTTGCGAAAGTGGTAACTGTCCCAATATGGGAGAGTGCTGGGGTGCAGGTACTGCTACCTTCATGATTTTGGGAAATGTTTGTACACGATCCTGCTCTTTCTGCGCAGTAGCTACTGGACGTCCTAATGAATACGACACCGACGAGCCAAGACGAGTAGCTGAGGCCATCAAATTAATGGGCGTAAAGCACGCTGTAATTACCTCAGTCAACCGAGACGAACTGAAAGATCGAGGTGCCGAGATTTGGTATCAGACAGTAGTTCTTACCAAAGAAATGTCTCCTTCCACTACCATTGAAACCCTGATCCCTGATGTCAAAAGCAATTGGGACGCACTTTACCGAATGATCGAAGGTGGTCAAGAAGTGGTTTCTCATAACATGGAGACCGTTGGAAGACTTTATAGAATGGTAAGACCTCAGGCAAAATATGAGAGATCTTTAGAACAGATCAAATTGACCAAAGAATACGGCAAACGTACAAAAACCGGAATTATGCTTGGTCTAGGAGAGTCCAAAGACGAAGTATACAAAGCAATGGACGACTTGGCGGCAAATGGCTGTGACATTCTTACTTTAGGTCAATACCTCCAACCTACCAAAATGCACATCGAAGTAGCAGAATTTATCCATCCCGATCTTTTTGCTCACTACAAAGAAGAAGGACTAAAAAGAGGATTGAAATATGTGGAATCCGGACCTTTGGTCAGATCATCTTACCATGCAGAGCGACATGTTCATGTCTGATCCATTCGGAAAATACTAGACAAAAAAAGGGGGCTGCCAGTAATTGACAGCCCCCTTTTTGATAAGAACGAGTTGGCTTAAGCCAACTCATTTTCTTTTGCATATTCTTCTACAGGAATGCAGCTACACACCAGATTTCTGTCTCCAAAAGCGGAATCAATTCTTCTCACTGTTGGCCAGAACTTACCTTCCTTCACATAAGCAATAGGGAACACTGCTTTCTCTCTGGAGTAAGGTAGATTCCATTCACCTGTCAAGACCATAGTAGCCGTGTGTGGTGCATTTTTCAACACATTCTCCACTTTGTCAGCTTTTCCTTCTTCGATTTCTTTGATCTCAGCTCGGATAGAAATCATCGCATCACAGAACTTGTCCAATTCAGCTTTGGTCTCTGATTCGGTTGGCTCGATCATCAAAGTTCCCGCAACAGGGAAAGATACAGTTGGAGCATGATAGCCATAATCCATCAAGCGTTTTGCAATATCTTCTACCTCTACTCCTACTTCTTTGAAGGCACGGCAATCCAAGATCATTTCGTGTGCGGCACGACCTTGAGATCCGGTATAAAGAATAGAGTAGTGACCGTTGAGTCTTTCTTTAATATAATTGGCATTCAGAATCGCCATTTTGGTCGCATTCGTCAATCCGTCTCCACCCATCATCGAAATGTAGGCATACGAAATTGGAAGGATACTGGCGCTACCATAAGGCGCTGAAGAAATAGAAGATACCGCATGTTCACCTCCAGTTTTTACAATTGGATTTCCCGGAAGGAAAGGTGCCAAGTGACTAGCCACGCAGATAGGCCCCATACCAGGCCCACCTCCACCATGAGGTATACAGAAGGTTTTATGAAGATTCAAGTGACATACGTCGGCACCGATTCTTCCGGGAGAGGTCAAACCTACCTGTGCGTTCATATTGGCTCCATCCATGTACACTTGACCACCATATTGATGGATTGTGGCACAAATCTTCTGAATTGCTTCTTCAAACACCCCGTGAGTCGAAGGATAAGTCACCATCAAGCAAGACAAGTCGGAAGCATGCTCAGCAGCTCTTGCTTTCAAATCTTCAACATCAATATTCCCTTTCTCGTCACACTTCACCAACACGACTTTCATTCCTGCCATCACCGCAGATGCAGGGTTGGTGCCGTGAGCTGAAGTAGGAATCAAAGCTACATTTCTGTGGCCTTCACCACGGTTCATGTGATATGCTCTGATCACCATTAAACCGGCATATTCACCCTGAGCACCAGAGTTTGGCTGAAGTGAAGTGTCTGCAAAACCCGTGATTTCAGTCAACCAAGTTCTCAGATTAGTGAAAAGCTCCTGATAGCCTTCTGTCTGATCGATTGGTGCAAATGGGTGTAACTGACCAAACTCAGGCCAGGTCACCGGAATCATTTCGGCAGTGGCATTGAGCTTCATGGTACAAGAACCCAAGGAAATCATGGAGTGTACCAAAGAAAGATCCTTTGACTCGAGACGCTTGATGTAGCGAAGCATCTCATGCTCACTATGGTAAATATTAAATACAGGATGTGTCAAATAAGCTGACTTTCTGAGCAAAGCCTCAGGCAATTCCAAATTCAGTTCAGCTGCCATGGCATGGACATCAGGAGTGGATTTTCCGGTTGCTTTCGCAAAAACAGAAATCACCTCAGCTGCATCCTCCACTGTTTTTGCCTCATCAAAGGATATGAAAATCGCTCCTTCTTCGTATCTGAAATTCATCTCAGCTGCAAGTGCCAACTCCTGAATTTTCTTTTGCAAAGCACCGGCAGCGCTCACTTTGATCGTATCAAAATACGTTTTAGAAGAAACTTCAAGACCTAGTTGGCTCAACGCTTTTGCAGTGAGTTTGGCAAGACCATGAGTCCTCAAGGCAATATTTTTCAGGCCTTGTGGACCGTGATAGACCGCATAGAAGCTGGACATCACCGCCAAAAGCACCTGAGCGGTACAAATATTCGAAGTAGCTTTTTCACGCTTGATGTGCTGCTCGCGGGTCTGAAGAGCCATACGGTAGGCTTTGTTTCCGGCACGGTCGATAGATACCCCAATGATTCTTCCAGGAATCTGACGCTTAAATTCATCTTTGGTAGCAAAAAACGCAGAGTGAGGCCCACCATAACCCATCGGTACACCAAATCGCTGAGCAGATCCGACAACCACATCAGCTCCCATTTCTCCCGGAGGAGTCAATAGGGTCAAAGCCAACAAGTCTGATGCAAATGCAGTCAATACTTTATTGTCTTTTGCGGCAGCAAGGATAGCTGAGTAGTCAGCTACTTCACCGTCTGCATTTGGATACTGGAACATTACCCCGTAAAGCTCAGGATCGGTCAAATCCAAGGCTGAAAGCGGTCCAAAAACAAGTTCAATACCGATGGGCTCCGCTCGGGTCACGAGCAATGCCTTGGTCTGTGGAAATACCTTCTCGTCTACAAAATATTTGTTGGCATTCTTCTTTTCCCTTGGCTTTACTGCATGAAGCATGGTCATTGCTTCAGCTGCCGCTGTGCCTTCATCGAGTAATGATGCGTTGGCAAGCTCCATTCCGGTCAATTCCATCACCACGGTCTGGAAATTGATCAGCGCTTCCAAACGTCCCTGTGCGATTTCCGCTTGATAGGGAGTGTAGGCGGTGTACCATCCTGGATTTTCGAGCACGTTTCTGAGCACTACCCCCGGAACGATCGTGTCGTAATATCCCATCCCAATGTAGGACTTGAACACCTTGTTTTTGGAAGCCAATTTTTTGAAGTTTTTCAAAAACTCTGACTCTAACTGAGCAGCCGGAAGGTTGAGCGGTCGCTCCAATTGAATAGAAGTAGGGACAGTTTGGTTGATTAATTCCTCGAGGGAGGAGGCACCGATTTTCTCCAACATCTCCGCGATTTCCGCCTCTGTCGGGCCATTGTGTCTGCTCTCAAATTTGACAGCATTAGAAAGATTGATCTGCATAAAGAACGCTTAGAAGTATGATCTATTTGGGTTTGGAATGCACCTGATTTTACGAGCGCAAAGGTAAGATTTCCTGAAGGAAAAGTCTTTGGGCTCATTCAATTATTTACCTCCTTAACACCAGAATTGACAGGCGGTTTTTTTGAGGGTTAAAATTTTAGCTAGTTTAGAGCTCTAAACCGAAAAATATGAACAAGGGACTCTTTTTAGGCGGTGCTCTGATGATGGGAATGATAGTGCCAGCAATGGCACAGGATCCTGTTCAAGTCAAATACGCCAATACCATCACGGTAGAAGATCTAACCAAACACCTCACCTACCTCGCTTCTGATGAGATGAAAGGCCGGGACACCGGTTCTCCTGAAGGAAAAATAGCTGCTCAGTATTTGGCAGATTTCTACAAAGGACTTGGATTGAGTGCTCCAGTAAATGGAAGCTATTTTCAGAATGTACCTTTGGTAAGCACCAACTTTTCCAAAGTGACCCTGCAAATTGGCAAAGCCAAACTGGTTGAAAACACAGATTTTGTATTTACTGGTGATGGAAATATGGCAAAAGCAGCTAAAGCGGACTTGGTGTTCTTAGGTTTGGTAACGGACGAAAACCTTGCCAAAGTGGACGTAAAGGGTAAGCTTGTAGGTCTATGGGCTGTAGGAGTGAGAAGTAACGACCTGGTCAACAAAGTGATGGATGCAGGTGCTGCAGGTATCGTGATCGTGACCATGGAAGGTCAGGCTAACTTTGACCGAATCGCCAACCGATACAAAACCCTAGCCGGTAGAGGCCGAATCGGTTTTGACCAGGAAATCAAGCAAAGACCAATCTTTATGGTCAGCTCGGACAAAATGGCTCAGCTTTTCAATACTCCTGTAGAAACTCTGAAAGAAGCGGCCAAGTCCAATCCTACAAGTATTGCTTCCCAGAAAGCAACCTATCAAGTGGTAAAAACCAAAACTGCCGTAGAAGCAGTCAACGTGATGGGCTTCTTAGAAGGAACGGACAAGAAAGAAGAAGTATTGGTAATCTCTTCGCACTATGACCACGTGGGTGTAAATGGTGAAGGAGATGCATTCAATGGCGCAGATGATGACGGTTCGGGAACCGTATCCGTCATGGAAATTGCGGAGGCATTTGCTACTGCTGCAAAAGAGGGCAAAAGACCAAGAAGAAGCATCTTGTTCCTGAACGTGACCGGTGAAGAAAAAGGCCTTTTAGGTTCTGAGTATTACGCTGAAAATCCGGTATTTCCGATTGCCAATACGGTAAATAATATCAACATCGACATGGTGGGCCGTATCGATTACGAATACCAAAAAGCAGAAAATAAAGATTACATCTACGTGATCGGTTCGGAGATGCTTTCTTCTCACCTGAAGAAAATCAACGAATACAACAATATCACCTATACCAATCTGATCTTGGATTACCGCTACGATGCAGAGGACGATCCAAACAGATTCTACTATCGCTCAGACCATTACAACTTTGCGAAGTTCAATATTCCGGTGATCTTTTTCTTCAATGGCGTACACGACGACTACCATCAGGTGACCGACACAGTGGATAAGATCGAGTTTCCGTTGATGACCAAAAGAGCAAAGTTAATCTTCCATACGGCTTGGGATTTGGCAAACAGAGACCAGAGAACTCCGGTAGATGGATCAAATACCAGAACGGATAGGTAAGAAAAACTGAAAAAGGCCTTGAAATTTGATTTTCAAGGCCTTTTCTTATTTCCCTTTATTCTTCTGATTCTTGGTCTTAAGCTGATTTCGATTGGGCTTTTTGCTATGCTTTTTCGCCTTCACCTTCTCCCCTTTTCCGATATTCTTCTTTGGCTGGGCTTTTTTCTCATGGAATGCCCCTTTGTAATCCGGATTATCCCGCTGCCTAAGTTTATCCAGCTCGCGCTCATAACCTTGCTTTTCCTCAAAAGGGGTAGCAGGAACATCAACTTTGTCGGGAATTGGTAATTCCTCTACCTTCATTCTGATCAGCTCTTCAATCTTTTCAAAATGGTATGCTTCTGCTGGATTGATAAAGGTGATAGCTTTTCCTTCATTTTCTGCACGACCAGTTCGCCCAATCCGATGCACATAATCCTCATAGATCAACGGCACGTCAAAGTTGATCACATGAGACACCAAGGTGACATCCAATCCCCGAGAGGCAACGTCTGTCGCCACCAAGATCCTAACGTCTCCAGCTTTGAAGTCCTCCATGGAATTGATCCGTGTGTTTTGCCCTTTATTGGCGTGGATTACTCGGATTTCGCCGAAGTTTTTCCGCTCGAGAAAAGAGTAAACTGCTTCCGCATTTTTCCTGCTTCGAGTGAAAATCATCGCACGGTTGATCTCCTCATTTTGCAAAAGATGAGCTAACAGATTGATTTTGGTTTTGATATTTGGCACGGTGTATTTCACTTGACCAATAGTCTCAGCTGTGGTTGCCGATGGCGCCACTTCCACTCGCTCAGGAAATTCGAGGAATTCGGCTGCCAAGTGCTCTATCCTGCCAGAAAAGGTGGCTGAGAAAAGTAGATTCTGTCTTTTGTTAGGAATCACCTCCAAGATGGCTCGAATCTGAGGCATAAAACCCATATCCATCATCTTGTCAGCCTCATCCAGTACCATCGTTTTCAGATCTTTGGGATAAATATTCCCTTTTCGGTAGATATCCATAAATCGACCTGGTGTTGAAATCAGGATATCTACACCAGCATCGATCAGTTCGATTTGAGTCTTTGGGCCTAGACCACCATATAAAGAAATGATGCGAAGGTCAGTATATCGGCCCAACTGTCTAGCAACCTCTTCGATCTGCATGACCAGTTCGCGGGTAGGCGCTAGGATTAGAGCACGTGGATGCTTTCCTTGGGCATATTTCACCTTCATCAGGACTGGAAGGATATAGGCAGCAGTCTTTCCTGTTCCAGTTTGAGCAATTCCCAATACATCATGGCCAGCTATTGCCAAAGGAATAGCTTTTTGTTGAATAGGTGTCGGAGTGGTATAGCCGGATTCAGCGACTGCTTCGAGCAATTGTTTGTTTAGCTTAAATGCATCGAACCCTACGGTTTCATTGCTCATGATTGTTAATTTTGAAATGAAATCTCCACTTGAAAAAAGAAGAAATGATGAAAAGTATCCTGATCACCGGGGCAAATATAGTCAATGAAGGCCGGATTACTCCGGGAGATGTATTGGTCCGCGAGGGACGGATCGCCAAGATAGGCCCCGATCTCAGTCAGGAGTCTGCAGACATCTATTTGGACGCACGAGGCAAACACCTTTTTCCGGGGGTGATCGATGATCAAGTACATTTCCGTGAACCAGGGCTTACTCACAAAGGAGAAATCTACACTGAAGCAAAGGCCGGTGTGGCAGGAGGCACTACTTCCTACATGGAGATGCCCAATACGGTACCGCAGGCGGTTACTATTGCACTTTTGGAAGAAAAATATTCACGGGCTAAGGAAGTCTCCCTAGCCAACTATTCCTTCTATTTGGGTGGGACTAATGATAATCTGGGAGAAATTCTAAAGTTGGATTTAGAAAATGTCTGTGGGTTAAAAGTATTCCAAGGATCTTCCACTGGAAATATGGTGGTGGACAATATCGAATCGCTCGAGGGCATTTTTAAAGAATACAAAGGACTCCTCGCCATCCACTCCGAAAATGACCACATCATAAAAGCAAATCTAGAGGAATACAAAAAGACTTTCGGAGAGGATATCCCCGTAAAATTCCACCCAAAAATCAGATCAGAAGAGGCTTGCTACGATGCTTCCAGCCGAGCAGTTGCAATGGCAAAAAAGTATGGCACTCGTCTCCACATCTTGCATATCAGTACCGCTAAGGAACTCGACCTCTTTGACAACACCCTTCCAATAGAGGAGAAAAAAATCACCGCCGAAGCCTGTATTCACCACATGTGGTTTGCTGAGGAGGATTACGATACCAAAGGAAACCTGATCAAATGGAATCCTGCTGTGAAAACGGCTCATGACCGGGAAAATATTTTTCAGGCGATGCTAGATGACCGAATCGATGTAATTGCCACCGATCATGCCCCTCATACTTTGGAAGAAAAAGCACAATCTTACCTAAAGGCTCCATCAGGAGGGCCACTGATTCAACACAGTTTGGTAGCGATGCTAGACTTTTATCATCAAGGAAAAATATCATTGGAAACCATCGCTCAAAAAATGGCTCACAATGTAGCCCGTCTGTTCAGAATCAAAGACCGCGGCTTTATAAGGGAAGGATATTTTGCTGATCTGGTACTTGTAGATTTGAATTCGCCTTGGACCGTCAGCAAGGAAAACATCTTGGCCAAATGCGGTTGGTCGCCATTTGAAGGACATACCTTTCAGTCCAAAATAACGCACACGATCGTGTCCGGACATTTGGTCTACAACGATGGGCAGTTTGACGAAAGCAAAAAAGGAGACAGGTTAACTTTTTCCATAAATAAGTAAGGAGATTCTTGCACCAAATAGGCTGAGTCCTTACTTTTGCAGACCAATTGAGGAAACGCCCTCATTGAAGATTAAATGGTGATTGTAGCTCAGCTGGTTAGAGCGCTGGTTTGTGGCACCAGAGGTCGCCGGTTCGAACCCGGTCTTTCACCCCAAAACCCCTCCTCAAGAGGGGTTTTCTTGTTATTTGCAGATTCAACTTGGCATACCATTTGAACTAAAAAAACCAAACTAAACCACACTGTCATGTTTACTTTGTTTAAATCCTCGCCGAAGTTTCCGGTAGTGAAGCCTGTAAACATCAGGCAAATTCAGAATTACCTCTCCAAGTTTGAAGAATCTTTGAAAACCTTTGAGGAAGTGCAAAAAGAGGCAATTCACTCGTAATAAAAAGCAAGTTGCTCAAGGTTATGGAAACATAACCTTTATTTTTTCCCCTTTAATTTTTCTTATCCAATCAAAACTCTATTTTTAAACTCCTTCAATTTTGAACTATGAGTTATATCCATTTTGATAAATCCCAATTAATTAACCTGAATTATTCTCTAGACAGGGAAATCATTCGAACCAACCGTTCGGGCACTTACACCAGCACTACCATCATCGGATGTAATACGAGAAAATACCATGGTTTGCTAGTGGTACCTCAACCGCAGATCGATTCCCAAAATCACGTCTTGCTATCCACTGTGCACGAAACGGTCATTCAACGCGGTGCCAGCTTTAACTTGGGGATTTCCAAATTCCCGGGAAATTATTCCCCACGAGGACACAAGTACTTAGAGGATTTTGATTCCGAACCGATCCCCAAATTGACCTACCGAGTAGGTGGTGTCGTCTTGCAAAAGGAACTCATCCTGGACACCAATCGAGACCGGGTGATGATCAGATACACCTTGCTGGAAGCTCACTCTCCTACCAAAATCAGAATCCAACCCTTTTTAGCTTTTCGAGGGTATCATAACCTGATGAAGGCCAACGACCAGATCAATAAAGAATATGAAGAAGTAGATCATGGGGTAAAATTCAGACTTTACCCACAATACGATCCACTTTATATGCAAGTCTCCAAGTCAGGTGAATTCATTTCTAAGCCTGACTGGTATTATAATATCGAATACATTCAAGAGCGCGAGCGGGGTTATGATTATCAGGAGGACCTATTCGTGCCGGGATACTTTGAATTTGACATTGAAAAAGGAGAATCCGTTATTTTTTCTGCAGGACTGACAGATGCAGATCCTGACACCCGACAGAATGCCTTCCAAAAAGAGATCGCCAGAAGAATCCCTAGAAACAACTTTGAAAACTGCCTACGGAACTCTGCTGGTCAGTTTATCCGAAGAAGAGATGGTGATGTACGAGTCATTGCCGGCTATCCTTGGTTTGGATGGTGGGGAAGAGACACATTTATTGCATCTCCTGGATTGACACTTTCTGCAGGAGATTCAGATACCTTCCTAGAGATCATGGATACGATGTCCAGAGATCTGAAAGGGCCTCTTTTCCCAAATATCGGAAGTGGAGACTATACAAATATGACCTCCATGGATGCTCCGCTGTGGTTTTTCTGGTCACTACAGCAATATTTCATCTACACAGGTGACAAGAAAACAATCCAAGACCGCTATCTAGGCAAGCTGAGAGGAATCATTGAAGGATATAAATCTGGTACAGAATTCAATATCCATATGATGGACTCGGGTCTAATTTGGGGTGGACAAGATGGCGTTGCGCTGACTTGGATGGATGCCATCACTTCCGATGGACCTGTGACCCCACGAATCGGTTGTCCGGTAGAAATTCAAGCACTTTGGTACAATGCCCTCTGTTTTTACCATGAGCTTACAGGAGATGAGGAATATGCCACCTTGGCTTCGAAAGTAAAGGATTCATTCGATCGAGAATTTTGGTCTTGGGATTACGGCTTTTTAGCAGATGTAGTCGACGGAGAGGAAAAAGACTGGTCAATCAGGCCTAATATGATTTTTGCAACCTCTTTGCCGTATACCATTCTAAGCGAAGAAAAATGCGATAAGGTACTCGAGATTGTCAAGTCAAAATTATTGACACCTAGAGGCCTGAGGTCACTTTCTCCAGATGATCCGGGGTATAAAGGATATTACTTCGGTAATCAAACCAGCCGTGACCATGCTTACCACAACGGTACCGTTTGGGCTTGGTTACTTGGGCACTTCGTAGAAGGATACCTCAAGCTGCATGGAAAAGCTGCCAAAAATTTTGTGGAAAAAATCATCAAAGGTTTCGACGGTGTAATGACTCAATATGGAATCGGAACAGTGGCAGAAATTTATGATGGAGACGCACCTCACCGCCCAAAGGGATCTGTTTCCCAAGCGTGGAGCATTGCTGAATTATTACGAATGATGGACTTAGTCAAAAGAATCTAACTGACTTTTATGAGAGTATTAATGTTTGGCTGGGAATTCCCACCTCATATTTCCGGAGGGTTAGGTACGGCGTGCTATGGACTCGTTCAGGGTATGAATCACCACAACCAGGAAGTAATCTTTGTAGTCCCAAAACTATGGGGAGATGAAGAACCACTTGCAGATTTTGTCAATGCCAGTGATGTGACTATAGATTACAGGGAGCGTAAATTCAAGAAAATCTGGAAAAATCTCACCTATCTGGAGGTCAACAGCTTTCTGGTCCCTTATCTTGGACAGGAAGAATTCAAAAAATACACAGACTACGCCATGCATCACCGCACGGATGTAGATGAAAGTATCTTTTCCAATAAGTTTGAATTCAGCGGCAAGTATGGCAAAAACCTCATGGAGGAAGTTTCCCGATATGCGCTAGTGGGAGCACAGATTGCTAGAGATCGAAGTGATTTTGACATTATCCATGCACACGACTGGCTAGCTTATCCTGCCGGAATCGCGGCAAAAGAAATCAGTGGAAAACCTCTCGTAGTACACGTCCATGCCACAGAGTATGACCGATCAGGAGAGTCTGTCAACCGACCTGTCTATGAAATCGAGCGTGCGGGCATGCACGCCGCTGACCATATCGTGGCAGTAAGCCAACTGACCAAAAATATCTGTATTAGAAAATATGGAGTCCCCGCCGAAAAGGTAACGGTACTACACAACGCCGTACTGGATGCTAGTATCATCAAATCTGCCTATCAGAAAAAAGTGCCAGAAAAAATAGTCACCTTCTTGGGAAGAATCACCTTTCAAAAAGGCCCTGAATACTTCGTCGAAGCTGCTAAAAAAGTCATCGAGCGTGATCCAAATGTCCGGTTTGTGATGGCTGGCTCCGGTGACTTACTGAATCGAATGATCGACCGTGTGGCAGAACTCCGTATGGGTACCAAGTTTCATTTCACAGGATTTCTCAAAGGGGATGATGTAGATCACATGTATGCGATCAGCGATGTCTATGTCATGCCTTCTGTATCCGAGCCATTTGGAATCGCGCCTTTGGAAGCGGTACGTCACAATACACCTGTCATTATTTCAAAGCAGTCAGGAGTGGCTGAGGTATTGAAAAATGCCATCAAAGTAGATTTCTGGGATGTGGATGCCATGGCGGACGCCATCTTTGGTCTACTCCATTATGAGAGTATCTCCAAAATGTTCAAAGAACTCGGAGGAGAAGAACTCAAAAAATTAAAATGGGAGCATGTTGCTGCCAAACTTGTAACCGTTTACGAAAAAACTTTAGCTCAACGATCATGAGAACCGTCTGTTTTTATTTTCAAGTACATCAGCCATTTCGAATCAAGCCCTATAGATTTTTTGATATAGGAGAGGATCATTACTATTGGGATGATTACCTCAACAGAAATGTGGTCCGCAAAGTAGCCCAAAAATGCTACCTGCCAATGAATGCACTTCTTCTCGAGCTTATCAATAAATATCAAGGCAAATTCAAGGTGGCTTTTTCGATTTCAGGCACTTGCTTGGACCAATTCGAAGCCTATGCACCCGATGTACTTCAGAGCTTCCAACAGTTGGTAGCAACTGGCCATGTGGAACTACTCAATGAAACCTATTCACACTCTCTCGCAGCACTGAAAAGTAAGGAAGAGTTTTCTGCTTTAGTCAAAAAACATCAGGACAAGATCAAAGCTCTTTTCAACGGATACACTCCAAAAGTCTTCCGCAACACAGAGCTAATCTACTCAGACCAAGTTGGCGCAATGGTAGCAGACCTTGGCTATGAAGCTGTTCTGACCGAAGGCGCCAAGCACGTGCTGGGATGGAAAAGCCCCAATTATGTCTATTCCAATGCCATCAATCCAGAGCTAAAAGTCTTATTGAAAAACTTTAGGCTTTCCGATGACATCGCCTTCCGATTCAGCAACAAGACTTGGGCAGATTTCCCATTGACGACAGATAAATTTGTGGCTTGGCTCAATGCCATTCCAAAAGAGGAGCAGGTGGTCAACTTGTTTATGGATTATGAAACCTTCGGTGAGCATCAATGGGCAGAAACCGGGATTTTCGACTTCATGAGACATCTTCCTGAGGCGATTTTCAAAGGTTCCAATTTCACATTCTCTACCCCTTCGGAGGTGGCTGAAGGAGCAACTGCTGTAAGTAAAATACACGTATCCACCCCGATCTCTTGGGCGGATGAGGAACGCGATCTTACCGCATGGCTAGGAAACGACATGCAGGATGAGGCTTTTGATCGCTTGTTTGAGTTGGAAAATATGGTTAAAAAAATCGATGATGTAGAGATCAAGCGAGACTGGGAATACCTTCAGACCTCGGATCATTTTTACTATATGTGTACGAAATTCTTCTCAGATGGATCGGTGCACGAATATTTCAGCCCTTATGACACTCCCTACGATGCCTTCATCAACTATATGAATGTACTTAGTGACTTCATCCTCAGAGTAAAAGCCAAACTGGCTGAAACTGAAAAAGCCACCGTTTAACAACAAAAATCCCGGGCATTGACCCGGGATTTTGTTTTAGTATAGCCTTAGAAGGTATATCCGTAAACCTCTTTCTTTGTAGGCTTGTAGAAAATCATTCCGTTTTCAGGATCAGAGTCGTAGACAGGTTCTTTGTCATTAAGGACAATTTTGCCCACTTCCTTGCCGCTGATTTTATCCACTTTTACCAATCCGACACCTTCTCCCACATCTGTCAAGATGAAATTGTAAACCCCTCTCGAAATACTGGCCTTGAAGCGCTGATTTGCCGCCTGCCCAAAGGCACCTGACATGTCTTCAAAGAATTCTCGCTGAATTCCATATTGCCTGCTTATCGAACTCTGGTAGCCCATAGCACCTGAAGTGTAGCCTTCAGCATAAGCATTGGCTGCTGCCATAGCCACCATCGCTACTTGCAAAGTCCGAAGGGCGATCCTTCCGGCAAGGGAAATTTTCGGTGAAGCCCAGTGTTGCTGGAAAAGTACTCTGCCACTTTCGTCAAACCCCATCATATTTTGGCTGGAAGAGAGCACAAAATTTGACCCTGTAAACTCTAGAAAATCGGGCGTCTCTTTTTCTCCAAATTCCACCTTATCGACAATCACCTTCTTCTCTCCAGTCACCAGATTGACGGCGTACACCTTTTCATCGGAATAGAAAAACTCCTTATCCAACGAAGCCTTGGCTCTCAGCACTCCCGGACCTTTGATCATTTCCTTACTTCCCCACTTCAGGTTCCCGTCAAAATCGATCAATCCTATACTTCCTTCTTCGTCACGATACATGATTCCAGCACCAGTCATCTGATCGATCTGAATTCCTTTGATCTTTTGCGACCATTTTTCTGCTCCTGTATTTTTATCCAGCACAGTCAAATATTTGTCCTTTTCACCGACAGCGATGCCTCGATCTTTACCCAGGTCTACCACAATACCTGATAATTTCTTGGCGGTCCACTTGGTATTGCCGTTTGCAGCTTCCATTAGGGTGAAGTTTTTCTCATCGGCTACAATTACTCCGAAGTTTTCAGCCTTTAGGATTGGGGCATCTTTAGTGGCCAAAGGCTTTTCCCAAAGGACCTTTCCCGATCCCAGTTCTACTGCTGAAACGACACCCTGATTTCCTTTTTTCTGATAAAAGTATCCTTCAGTCAATCGGATATTGGCATCAAATGCTTCGAAGTTGTTTTTCTTATCTGCTACTTCAAAAGTCCAAATTGGAGCTCCTGTCTTGGCATTGATTTTTGCAGAAGTTTTTTCTCCTATGAAAAGAAGGTTGTTGTCATCTGTCACTACAGGGAGGAAAATGGAAGAAAACTGGTCACTTTCCCAAGCGATTTTACCCGTCTCCAAATTGATGAATTTGGAAATCTGTACATATGGCTTTCCTGCCTGATACATATCCACGAAGCTTGCCGTGATCAAAATCCCTTTCAGCTCTGGGATATAACCCGATCCATCGTAGTTGAAGGTCGCCACCTCTGGACCAATGACTTTGACCACAGGCATACCAGCCATCTTTGGACTAATGACTACTTCGCCGGTTCGGATATTGATCACCACAAAGTTTTTGACCATGATGTTATCCGTGTATTTCACCAAGGCAAAATCAGAGATCTTTGGATCATTGGGATCTTCCAAGACCTGAATCAAGTCTGCCGTGTAGCCCAGCTTTTTACCATCTGGACCTTTAAGCGCCTTGGCAGAGTTGTAGAGATCTTCGTTGGACCAAAGGAGTTTGCCGGTAGCGGCATCTACTCCATGCAACCCCCAATCTGTACTGCCCACAAGCAGAATCTTATTGGGAGTGTACTTGGTCCATTCTACCCCTTTTTCGAGGGTGAGCTTCCATTGAGGCTCTTGTGCAAAGGCAAGGGTTCTTGTGCCCAGGAGGATGAGGAGCGCAAGAAAGAGCGATTGAGTGGTTGTGCTAAGTTTTTTCATGATAAAAAGATTTTTGATCAAAACTAGCTCGAACGCACGCCGTAGGGAATACGCCATTTGTCGTATTTTAATGCAAAAAGCACCTCTTTCGGGGTGCTTTTAAAAATAAATTGAGCTTTTTCGTCAATAACTTTCCGAAGGATTGGGGAAATCCTTTGATTTCACATCCTTGATGTAGCCTTCAAAAGCCGTCATCATCACAGATTGCAG
>CALRRX020000012.1:0-16342 GCA_943370675.1 Reyranella massiliensis 521
CTGTGAGGGTGCAATACGATCGAAACTCCCGTAGCAAAAAAATCCGCCTGCTGAAGTCCCAGTTTAGTCAGAATTTTCTCTGGAGTAGGGCCATGCACGGCAGAAAAGGCCACACCGCCTTTTTCAATAATAGCCCCATGGTCGAAGATGCGAGTTCGACCACCGCCGCCGCCAGATCTTTCCCACTTGTCCTCTATAAATTTACCTTGTCCGTCACCCTCTTCCAGTCCTTTGCAGATGTAATCCTGCATTTGCTGATAGATAAGTGCGATTTCTTCTTTTGATTTTCTACTCATAAGTCCTCTTTCTCAGAATGGATAGCCAATTCCGAAATTAAATACAGTTTGTCCACGTACCCCGAAAGGATTGCGGAAGTTAATGTTATCCAATACCCATCGACTGCCTTCCGGCTTGGCAGGGTCGATTGCTTTGGTGGCTAAATCCAATCGGATTACCAAGAAGTCAAAGTCCATGCGGAGACCAAAGCCAGTTCCTACTGCGATTTCCTTATAGAATCGGTCGTATCTAAAATCCGCTCCAGGTCTGGCGGCATCCCTTCCGATCATCCACGAGTTACCGGCATCAATAAATAATGCCATATCGAAATAGCCAACTAGCTTTCTTCTGTATTCCAGCATGGATTCTAGGATCATTTCGGCGGGTTGTTCATTGGTATAGGCATATTCTCCGCCTTCGCCTACGTTGGGAACCGAACTACCTGGGCCAAGTCGTCTTGCCTGCCAAGCTCGGATACTGGTACCACCTCCGGCGAAAAAGTATTTTTCATAAGGTAGAATACCTGCACTGACTCCGTAGGGGCTAGCCATACCAAAGTTGAGTCTATAGGCAAAGGTCTGCTTTTCGTTTACTGGATAATACCTTCGGAAATCGATTTGTCCTTTCAGCCATTGGAAGTTGGCGTATTCGATGCCAGGCTCATTATTGCTTTTGGCATTGACAAAGTTCAACGTTGTGCCACCACTTTCTCCAAAAAGTCTAAGCAGCGATGCCCTTCTTGTATTGAAGTCCCCGTATCGGTTGAAATTGATGATGGTCTGACCGGAAAAGCTGCTGATCAAGGAGGGTAAAAATGACCAGATCAGGTTGTTCCCGTTGTTTTGAAGGTCATTAAGGATCGCAGAAAACTCTTCTTGTATGAATGGTGTCCGAATGTAGCTGATGTCAGCAGCATTGATTGTAAATGATTGACGGTTATTTTGGGTAGACCAAGTATACGCAAGCAAACCATTGATTGCATTTCGCTTGTATTCGGGTCGACTGGTATTGAGGTATCCAAAAGTGACCCTGGTATTTGGATTATACCTTCCGAATTGCTGGAGGGTGCTAGGTGAAAAAGGAATTAAAAACCTTGGAAAAATAACTGAAACGGAGGTGTTCAATTCACTGCTTTGATACACTCCTTGCCCTGTCGCAGAGGCAACTCCCTCCAGACCGGCTCTAAAGTTGAATTCCAGAATTTCTCCTGCTCGGAAGAAGTTTCGGTTTCTCAGCGCAGTACTGAAAAATGGTCCAGGCAGCTGTTCGGTGATGGTCATACCCAGCTGATTGGTCAGCTGAAATTTCTGATTGGGTTGAGTAAGAATATTAGCAGTGAGCGAAGTTCCTAAGGTGTCAAAGGTGATATTGACAAATCGGAATAAATCAAGATTGTTGAGTAACCGCTGGCTCTCAATGGCTTGGGTTCTGCTGTATGGGGCGCCTTTCTGGATTCGGACGCGGGAAGCCAAAACCTTTGCAGAATAACGGTCCCGATAAAAAGAAAAATCAATCCCATTGAAATCAGTCTTTACTCGCCGATCGGCAAACTCATCACTAGGGGGATTGATCTGAAAATTGATCGAATCAATGGTGTACACTTCATGCTTGTCCGTGAAGGTTGGTTTTTGGATAACTTGCTCCAAACGAATGGTTTTTGCAGCAGTATCCTGATAAGCCAAGTAGTTGACGTAGGATTTTGAAAACATGTAAAATCCGTTGTTTTTCAACAATTCTTCGATTCTGTTTCGCTCGGCAGCTATATGATCCTGATTGTAAATCTCTCCCTGCTTGATTTGCGTATTTTGAGAATATCGACTCAGGAGTTTGAGTATTTCAGGATTATCTGATCGTGTGAATATTGAATCGATCAAGTAAGGTTTGTTCTCCGTGATTTGATAAGTTATGCTGGCTTTCTGGTTTTTAGCCTCCACGGAGTAATTTACTTTTGAATCAAAAAAACCGTGATTGACCAAGTAGCCCTGCATATTGCGGTAGGTTTTGTCTAAAAGGGCGCTATCCAAAATCACCAAAGGATTTCCTGTCTTCATCAGGGCATTTCCATACTCCAACTTATCCTGCAAGGCCTCTGCTTTGGTTTTGAGCTTGTCCTCTTTTTTGCGAAGCCTAAGACTGGATGAAGCTGTATCGATTTGCGCTCTTACGTGGGAAAGTTCTTGATTTACAGCCTTAAGTTCTTCTACCACTTTGATGCTGTCATAAAATGATTCACCAAATCTGTAGATCAATACCCCAATTGAAGTTCCTAAAAATCTGGTATTTGGTTCTTGCTCTATTAGACTTGAAAGCTCTTCCTGGTTTGATTTTTCGATGCCTGAGAGGTTGTTTTCATAGACCATGTATTGGCCTTCATCAAGAGTTCTCGTAAGTGAACAGCCAAAGCAAAACCCGAGCAGTGTGAGAAAAAGTATATATTTGGAACGTTTCAATTCGGAATAAGCTGAGGGAATGCTAAGCAAAAATACAGTTAAGTTTATAAAATCCTTACATCAAAAAAAATACCGAGTAGCGGAGGGATTGTTCTTTGTCGAAGGGGAGAAAAGTGTGGTAGAAGCACTTAAATCTGATTTTTTGGTGGACTTGCTTTTGGTTACTGAGAATTTTGAAGGTAGAAATTCGGCCATACTAAAAGCCTATAAAGGTGAATTGATTCGTGTGACTCAAGGCCAACTCGAGCAGCTCGGTCAATACCAATCCAATGATTCGGCCTTGGCAGTGGTAAGGATGAAACCCAATACATCTTTTGTTCCCTCTAATCATGAATTGATTATTGCGTTGGATGATGTGAGAGATCCAGGTAACCTTGGAACCATCATTCGAATCGCAGATTGGTACGGAATCAAAAAAATGGTGCTTTCTCCACAAACAGCAGAGTTCTATAATCCCAAAGTGATTCAGGCGACCATGGGATCATTTACGAGGATCCAGTTTTTTTATGAAAATCTGGATGTGGTTTTTTCTAAGTGGAAGTTGCCTGTATATGGAGCATTTTTGGAAGGAGATAATGTCCATGAGCTCGCCAAAATAGAGCCTGGAGTGATTTTGATGGGAAATGAGTCCAAAGGAATTTCACCTGAAATCGAAAAATGGGTGAGCAAAAAAGTAACCATTCCTGGGTTTGGGCAAGCAGAGTCCTTGAATGTAGCTATAGCCACGGCCATTCTCTGTGATAACTTCAAGAGATTGCTTGGTTAATGAAAAACAAATTGATCCAGACGCTAAACAAAGTAGGCATTAATGGATTTTTGCTTGGTCTTTTTGCTGCCATCGGTTTGGCTGCTGTATTCCCAGAAATTGGCTCATCACAGTCCGATTTACCATGGAAACCGGTCATCAATGTAGGAATCGGGCTAGTATTCTTTTTTTATGGAGTAAAACTTGATCCTTCACAATTAAGATCTGGATTATCAAATTGGAAATTGCACCTGCTTATACAGAGCTGTACGTTCTTGTTTTTTCCTCTACTGGTCATGTTGCTGCTAAGGTTTTTTCCTTGGGTTGACGAGGATTTTAGACTTGGAGTCAGCTATTTATCTGCCTTGCCGTCCACGGTAAGTGCCTCTGTGGTGATGGTTTCTATTGCAGGAGGCAATTTGCCTGCAGCTATATTCAATGCCAGTATCTCGAGCCTTTTCGGTGTGGTTCTCACACCGGCTTGGATGGGTGTGTTAGCTGGCGGAGTGGAGGGCGAATTGGATTTTTGGTCTGCTCTTGGAGAACTCTCTTTGAAGGTTTTGCTTCCGGTGACGTTGGGTATCTTGAGTCATAGATGGCTGTTTCCCAAGTTGAAAAATGTACTACCAAAACTCAGGTATGTAGATCAAAGTGTGATCATGATGATTGTCTTCACTTCGTTTTCCGATTCATTTTCACAGCGGATTTTTTCCACGTATTCCATATCCACTTTGGTGGGAATTGGTGGGCTAATGCTGGGGATTTTTGTTGCTGTCATGATTCTTGTGTATGGCTTGAGTACTTGGTTAGGATTTTCAGTACAAGATCGGATTACAGCACTTTTTTGTGGTTCCAAGAAATCTTTGGTTCATGGAGTAGTGATAGGAAAAGTTATTTTTCCCGACCCGGCAATTTTGGGACTGGTGCTTTTGCCAGTAATGTTTTACCACATTCAACAGCTCATACTTGGCAGTATGCTGGCGGGGATTTTTGGGAAAAAAAATAAAGCCTGAAGTCGCACTTCAGGCTTTTGAGATTACATGTATTTATTGGATAGCTCATCAACTAAGTCTAAGTAGTCAGAAGTTGCCTGCTCTTTTGATTTACCTTTCAAAGTCAGCCAAGCATTGTATTTAGCAGCTGCCTTAAAATCAAACCCTCCTGGCCTTTCTCCTTCATTGTCTCCTTCAGTGGCTTGTTTGTATAGGCCGTAAAGTCGAAGAAGCTCCTCATTGCTAGGTCTTGAGGTGAATTTTTGTGTCAAAGCCACCGCTTCTTCTAGTGTAGTTGGTTTCATGTAAACTGGAATGTTGTTTTCGAGTTTCCAAATATCTGTAAAATTCCAAGTACGGGAATGCTAAAAAAGAAAAAACCAGCTTTTAAGGGCTGGTTTTTTCAATTGTTTGACTTTGATCAATTATCGCTTGTTCATCGTCACGTAATCTCTCTCTGTAGCGCCGGTGTACACTTGACGTGGTCTTCCGATAGGCTCGCCGTTTTCTCTCATTTCTTTCCACTGTGCGATCCAGCCTGGGAGTCTTCCCAAAGCAAACATGACAGTGAACATATCAGTAGGAATACCCAGAGCTCTGTAGATGATGCCAGAATAAAAATCTACGTTTGGATAGAGTTTTCTGTCTACGAAGTATTGGTCGTTCAAAGCTGCGTATTCAAGTTCTTTGGCGATATCCAAGACTGGATCTTTCACTCCAAGCTTACTGAGGACATCATCTGCTGCCTTCTTGATGATTTTAGCCCTTGGGTCAAAGTTTTTGTAAACTCTGTGTCCGAAGCCCATCAATCGGAATGGATCGTTTTTATCTTTTGCTTTGTCAAGGTATTTTTTGGCATCACCGCCGTCAGCTTTGATCGCTTCTAGCATCTCAATTACGGATTGATTTGCTCCACCGTGGAGTGGTCCCCAAAGTGCGTTGATCCCTGCAGAAATGGAAGCATAAATGGAAGCCTGAGAAGATCCTACGATTCTTACTGTAGAAGTGGAGCAGTTTTGCTCATGATCTGCATGAAGGATTAGCAAAGCATCCAAAGCTTTTGACACCATAGGATCTACTTCATATCGCTCTGCTGGTAGCGCAAACATCATTTTCAAGAAGTTTGAGCAATAATCCAATGAGTTGTCTGGGTAATTTACAGGGTGTCCAACTTTGTTTTTGTAAGCCCAAGCTGCAAAAGTTGGCATTTTAGCTATCAATCTGATAATGCTAAGATTGACATCTTCAGGACTCGCATTTGGATTGAGTGAATCCGGATAGAACGCAGACAATGAACAAATCAAAGATGATAAAACACCCATTGGATGGGCATTAGAAGGAAAACCGGCGAGGATTTTCTTTATATCCTCATGGACTAGCGTATGAGTTGTAATTTGTCTGGTAAATTCCTCGTATTGCGTTTGTGTTGGAAGTTCTCCGTAGATCAAAAGGTAAGCGACTTCGATGAAGCTGGACTTTTCGGCCAAGTCCTCAATTCTGTAACCTCTGTATCTTAAAATTCCCTCTTCACCATCCAGAAAAGTAATTGAACTAGTGGTAGAACCCGTGTTCTTGAAGCCTGAATCGAGGGTGATTAATCCAGTAGCACTTCTAAGTTTTGCGATGTCAATTGCTGGTTCGTTTTCTGTACCGATGATTACCGGGAATTCGTATTCTTGTCCTTTGTAGGACAGCTTGGCGGAGTCAGACATATAATGTTAGATTGGATTTCATTTTAAACTCTAAAATCGGCCTTAAGTTAATAAAACTGACCATTTTTTAAGGATTTTATTCCATGATCAAGGTCATAATTATTTTAGATTTTGTGATCAAACTATTCTTGATAGTAAATAGCTGATTGTAAATCATTTAATTTCTGACTAGAGGATAAAATAGGTTTATGGGTTTGATAATGTGTGTTTTACTAAGAAAAAAAGCCCCGAAGGGCTTTTGTTAATCACAGAAATGTTCGAAAACTTCTACTAGGTGATCACCTATCATTTTTGCATTTCTGCCTTCAATGTGGTGTCTTTCGATGAAGTGAACCAACTCGCCGTCTTTGAACAAAGCCATAGCAGGGGAGGAAGGTGGATAAGGCAAAACCAACTCACGAACCTTGGCAACTGCTTCACGGTCATTACCTGCAAAAACGGTAGCCAAGGTAGAAGGCTTTTTGGTCGCATGCTCAATAGCAAAGCGTACGCCCGGACGAGCAGCACCCGCAGCACAGCCACACACAGAGTTAACTACCACAAAAGTGGTTCCTTTATGATTTGGTCCAAGGTGTTCAGCTACTTGTTCAGCTGTGCGAAACTCCTGGAATCCTACATTGGATAATTCCGCTCTCATGGGAGCGATTAGTTCTTCAGGATACATATTATTGAGTGTTTATTTTACGGTATTAAAGAAATCCTAATTCTAGTTTTGCTACCTCCGACATCATGTCTTGGGAGTAGGGAGGATCAAAGGTTACTTCCACTTCCACATTATTGACTCCCATGATTTGTTGGATTTTATCCTTTACCTCAGAAGGGATAAATTCTGCTGAAGGGCAGTTTGGAGAGGTTAAGGTCATCTGTACGTAGACATTGTTGACCGGGTACACGGTGATCTCATAGATAAGTCCCAGTTCATAGACATCTACTGGAATCTCCGGATCGTAGACCTGCTTAATTGCTGCCACGACTTTGTCGCGGAGATTTTCTACTTGAGTAGTGCTTTCGGTTATTTTTTCAGCTTCCATATCAGGCGTTTTGCTTGGTTTGAAAAGCCATTGCGTATAATTTCATTTGTTTGATCATGGCGGCTAGTCCATTGGACCGCTGGCTTCCAATGATTCCGCCCATCCCGATTTTTTGAATAAAATCCAGATCTGCTCGGAGGATTTCTTCAGGTCGACGGTTATCCAATACTCTAATTAGCAAAGAGATCAATCCTTTGGTAATATCTGTGTTTGAATCAGCCTGAAACTGAACTTTGCCATCTTTTTCTTCGGCAATCAACCAAACTTTGGATTGACAGCCTTTGATGATGTTTTCTTCTGTTCGTTCAGATTCGGGGAAAGGTTTCAGATTGCCTCCCAATTCCATGATATAGAAAATGGTGGACTCTTTGTCATCCCCAAGGATTTCAAATTCTGAAATGATTTCGTCCTGTACCTCCTTGATCGTGCTCATTTGTTTTTCAATCGTGCAATTTGGGCGACACCTTCCGCCAGCTTTTCAATTTCTGATTTGGTGTTATAAACCGCAAAGGAGGCTCTTACAGTTCCCTCGATTCCAAATCGTTTCATCAAAGGTTGAGTACAATGATGGCCTGTTCTTACTGCAATTCCTTTGGCATCTAGCATTTGCCCCACATCAAAAGGATGCATCCCGTTGATATTAAAGGATAAAACAGAAACTTTTTCTTTTGCTGTACCTACAGGAATAAATCCCTTAATATCTTTCATCAAGTCATTGGCATGAGCCAAAAGACCATCTTCGTGAGCTCTTATTTTGGTTTTGGAAAGTCCCTGTATAAAATCCAAAGCTGCTTTGAAGGCAATCACATCGGCGATATTTGGAGTACCTGCTTCGAACTTGAAGGGGATTTCATTGTAGGTGGTCTTTTCAAACGTCACCTCTTTGATCATCTCTCCTCCGCCTAGGAATGGAGGCATTTCTTCAAGCACTTCTCTTTTTCCATATAACACTCCAAGGCCTGTGGGGCCGTAGAGCTTATGCGCAGAAAAGGCCAAGAAATCACAATTCAAATCCAGTACGTCGATGTCCAGATGAGAAGTGGACTGAGCTCCGTCCAAAAGGACTTTTGCACCCACAGCATGAGCTGCATTGATTATTTTTTTAACTGGATTGATGGTGCCTAAGGCATTTGAGGCATGGACAATACTCACCAGTTTGGTATTTGGGGTCAGTAGCTTTTCAAATTCTTCAAAAAGAATTTCTCCAGACTCATTGATAGGAATGACCTTGAGTGTCGCACCTTTTTCCTCACAGACCATCTGCCAAGGCACGATGTTGCTGTGGTGCTCCATGGTGGAAATGATGATTTCATCTCCTTTTCCGATGAATTTTCTTCCGAAAGTTTGGGCTACCAAATTGATGCTCTCGGTAGTTCCTTTGGTGAAAATGATCTCCGCTGCTTCTCTGGCACCTATAAAATCTTTGACTGCTTCCCGAGTTTCTTCGTAGTCGCGAGTAGCTCGGTCTGCCAAGGCATGTGCGCCACGATGGATATTGGAATTATCCTTTTCGTAATAATCCTGAAGTGATTTCAGGACTGTCTTTGGCTTCTGGGTAGTTGCAGCGTTGTCAAAATAAATCAAGGGCTTGCCGTGTACTTCTTGGTGAAGTACAGGAAACAAGCCCCTGATTTGTTCGATATTTAGACTCATGGGATTAGAATTTGCTTCCTAATCGCTCCTGAATCAGGTTTACGACATGGTTGCGGAAGCTTTCTTCTTCGATTTTTTCAAGCACTTCACCTGCAAATGCATAGAGTAGAAGTCCCTTTGCGGACAATTTATCGATACCTCTTGCCTGAAGGTAGAATAGCGCTTCCTCATCCAACTGGCCTACGGTACATCCGTGTGAGCATTTCACATCGTCTGCCCAAATTTCCAACTGAGGTTTGGTATTGACGATGGCGTCCTCAGATAGGAGGATGTTGTTGTTCTGCTGGAAAGCATTGGTTTTTTGAGCATCCTGACGGACGAAAATCTTCCCGTTGAAGACACCACGGCTTTGGTCAGCAAGTATTCCTTTATACAATTCGTTGGATTCTGCATGAGGGATGGTATGGTCTACATTGGTGTGGTTATCCACCAGCGTTTTGCCGTTGAGCAAATACACGCCAAACATGTTTCCTTCAGAATTGCTCCCCAATAGGTTCAGACTTAAGTTATTTCTCACCATGTCTCCAGAAAGCGAAATGTTCACAGAAGTGAATTTTCCATCTTTCTGAATATCAGATTCAATATTGCTGACTTCGATGGTGCTTTTCCCTTCGTTCTGAAGTCTGTAGTAGTTGATTTGGGAATTGACTCCTCCTTTAATTTCCACCACCTTGTTGACAAAGTAGGCAGAATCGCTCAAGCTTATGCTTTGATCAAGAAAAGTAACCTCTGCAAAATCTCCCGCCTCAATCCAGACTCTTGGCTGAATTACCTTTCCTCCATTTTCTTGGTTGAAAGAAAGAAGGAGAATGGGTTTTTCGATTTGAACTTTCTTTGGTACTGAAATGAAAATTCCATCTACAAAAGAAGCTTGGTTTAGCGCAGCAAAAGCATCTTTGGAGGCTTTGGCAATGCTACCGATAGCGGTATCTGGCTTTTCAGACAGTTTGGAAATCTCTACACCATCGATGGTTGAAGAAAGTTCTGGAATGAATTTTCCGTTGGCAAAAACCAACACATTTCCTTCAAAACCTTCAAACAAAGCAGATTTTACTTGCTCTTCGGTCACTTCAAAAGTAAGAGAAGGGGAGAAGTGCTGTATAGCATTCTCCAGCTTCTTACTGATGTTGGTGAATTTATATTCTTCAGCTTTTACAGCAGGCAAACCTTGGGAAAGGAAGCTTTCCTTGCCTAAGGTGCGAGTGGAAATGAAATTTTCCGGAGCTGCTGCAAAAAGCCCTTGAAATGTATCTTGTTGTGTCAAGGTACTCATGAGTTATAGTTTTGAGTTCAGACAGTGGCAGCAGAATCGACTTCTTCTTTGATCCAGTCGTAGCCTTTTTCTTCGAGCTCAAGTGCGAGCTCCTTTGTTCCGGACTTCACAATTCTTCCTTTGTACAACACATGCACATAGTCAGGAACAATGTAATCCAGCAAACGCTGATAGTGGGTCACCACAATGGTAGCAGTTTTGTCTGATTTCAATTTATTCACTCCGTTGGATACAATTCTCAATGCATCGATATCCAATCCAGAGTCAGTTTCGTCCAAGATAGCTAGGGTAGGTTCCAACATAGCCATTTGGAAGATTTCGTTTCTCTTTTTTTCTCCACCGGAGAATCCTTCATTGAGCGAGCGGCTTAGCAACTTTTGATCAATTTCTACCAAAGCCATTTTCTCCTTCATCAAAGAAAGGAACTTCACCGCGTCCAAAGGATCTAGACCTCTGTATTCTCGAACTTGGTTGAGGGCTGTTCTCAGAAAGTTGGTAGAAGAAACACCTGGAATTTCCACTGGATACTGGAAAGCTAAGAAAACACCTTCTCTGGCGCGGTCTTCCGGAGCAAGTTCCAAAAGGTCTTTACCCTGGAAAATGACTTCTCCTTCGGTTACTTCATATTCTTCACGACCGGCAAGAACAGAAGCCAAGGTTGATTTACCCGAACCGTTTGGACCCATGATTGCGTGCACTTCACCGGCTTTTACTTCAAGATTGATTCCTCTCAGGATTTCGTTTCCTTCGATTGATGCGTGGAGGTTTTTTATGCTTAACATGTCTCTGATTTTTCAATTTTAATGCTCCAATTTTTGAATTGGATTAACCAACGGAACCTTCTAAGGTAAGCGCAAGTAGCTTTTGTGCTTCAACAGCAAACTCCATTGGAAGCTGGTTCAATACTTCTTTCGCGTAACCATTTACGATCAGGGCAACCGCATCTTCAGTGGCGATACCTCTTTGATTGCAATAGAAAATCTGGTCTTCCCCGATTTTAGAAGTAGTAGCCTCATGCTCCACTTTGGCAGTAGGATTGTTGATATCGATGTAAGGGAAAGTATGAGCTCCGCATCTGTCTCCCATCAGCAAGGAATCGCACTGGGAGAAGTTTCTTGCATTGTCTGCACGCTTCATCACCTGAACCTGTCCTCTGTAAGAGTTTTGGGATTTTCCGGCAGAGATACCTTTAGATACAATTCTTGATTTGGTGTTCTTCCCGATGTGGATCATTTTGGTACCAGTATCGGCCTGCTGATAATTGTTGGTGACAGCTACAGAATAGAATTCACCAATAGAATAATCTCCTTTAAGTATGCAGGATGGGTATTTCCAAGTCACAGCTGAACCTGTTTCTACCTGAGTCCAAGAAATTTTGGAATGGTCGCCGGCACAGATACCTCTTTTTGTTACAAAATTGTAGATACCACCTTTACCTTCTTTATCTCCAGGGAACCAGTTTTGGACGGTGGAATATTTTACCTCTGCATGAGCGCCTGCGAAGATTTCAACTACGGCTGCGTGAAGCTGGTTTTCATCACGTTGAGGAGCTGTGCAACCTTCTAAATAAGAAACATAAGAAGAGTCATCGGCTACTATCAAAGTCCTTTCAAACTGACCTGTGTTAGCTGCATTGATCCTGAAGTAAGTAGAAAGTTCCATTGGACATCTAACGCCTTTCGGTATATAGCAGAAAGAGCCGTCAGAGAATACTGCTGAATTCAATGCAGCGTAGTAGTTGTCTGTCATTGGGACAACTGATCCTAAGTACTTCTTTATAAGTTCTGGATGTTCTTTAACAGCTTCGCTAAATGAACAAAAAACGATACCAAGCTTGCCTAGTGTGTCTTTAAAAGTTGTGGCTACTGAAACAGAATCTAAAACTGCGTCTACGGCTATTCCTTGAAGTCTTTTTTGCTCGTTCAAAGAGATACCTAGACGCTCGTAGATTGCAATCAGCTCAGGATCTACTTCGTTAATGTTTTTTGGCTTTTTGGATTGCTTGGGGGCGGAGTAATATTTCAAAGCCTGCAAATCAATCTTTGGATAATGCACGTTAGCCCATTCGGGTTCAGTCATGTTTTTCCAGGTTCTAAACGCCTTTAATCTCCAATCCAGTAACCATTCTGGTTCTTCCTTTTTAGAGGAAATCCATCTGATGATGTCTTCGTTGAGTCCTGCTGGTGCTTCGTCTGCTTCATAGTTGACAGACCAGCCATGCTCATATTCTTTGGAGGTAAGTTCTTCTAGAATTTGGTTGTCTTTGCTCATGTGCTGAGTTATTTAGACTAATTATATTTTGGATGCGAATGTACAACAACTAATCAAAAAAATATGTTCGACCTCATATTAAAAATCTATAAAGCTTAGTGAAAATCGAAGAATATATTTTTCTAATTAATTGATAATGTGTTGTTTGATGAAAAAATAAAAAAACCGAAAAAGTTTGATCTTTTTCGGTTTTAAAGATTTCGGTTAGGTGATTTATTAAATTAGATTTAATCTAAATAGTGAAATATTTATTTATCAAAAAACTGAATGGGTCTGTTAATACTCTCCTCTAGTACAATGAGTGTTTCTGTTCTATCTATCCCATCCACTTTCTGAATCTTATCAAGAACTAATCTTAAATGATTTGTGTCTCGGCAGATAATCTTTGCAAAAATGGAATAGTTACCTGTGGTGTAATAAGCGCTTACTACTTCAGTGATCTCTTTTAGTTTTTCGATCACATTATCATAAAGCGAGCTTTTCTCGAGGTAGATTCCAAGAAACGCTGAGATATCGTAGCCGAGTTTTGAAAAATCTATATTCAAGGTAGCACTTTTGACAATACCCATATCTTCCAACTTCTTCATTCTCACGTGGACAGTTCCGGATGAAACAAATACCTTTTTAGCGATTTCGGTATAAGGTGTTTTGGCATCCTCATTCAAAAGAGAGATGATTTTTAGGTCTATGTTATCGATATCTAAAATTTTGTCCATTTTCCTTTAGAGGATTTAGATGATTGTTAATAAAGGATGCCGTAAATTAGAGATTGTTCAAAATATTGCAAAATTATTTTTTCAATTTGTAATTGATCTCCAAATCTATTTATTTTGGACCTGTAGATTAAAAACAATTGAAAATTTGGTACTAGAGGCTTTCACTTACCTTTAATGCTGTACAGAATGGTTTAGCCGAATTTTCGATAATTAAATGAAAACTTTTAATCTCTAAAGTTATATTTGGGTTTATATTCTGAAAAGGGTCTTGCCAGTGGCAAGACTTTTTTGTTTTATGATTTTCATGTGATTTCTCGTTCCTGGCAATAGAATTTGAATTTTTCTAAGCATTTTTGAAGCTTTACCCAATGCCAAATGCTTTTTTTAATAGTTGATTGACTCATTTCATGGAATTTTCTGCAAAAAAGTTGGTGTGAAATTTTGCGGTAAAGAAACAATGCCGTATACTTGTATCAAATAAATGGTCATGAAAACCTCTTTTGTACATAGAATCGTCCTCGCACTAGCACTAGTTGGCTTTTCAGCCTCTTTTTCTTTTGCAGGAAATGGTGAAGAGAAGTCAGGATTGACTATTAAATCCAACGTTTCATCATCTGCAGAGTCTTCAAGTTGGGAGTTTGCAAGTGATGTTAACCAGATCATTGATTCCTATTCATCTTTTATTTTTAGAACTAAAAAAAGTCAGGAATTGGATCAGGTTAAATTTTTGGTCAACGTAGACGCGTTCGGTAAGATTGTAGGTTTTGAACTTTTAGAAGCTGAAGACAAGGGATTGAAAGAAAGGCTAGACTTTGTGGTTAGACAGCTTCCAAACTGTAAACCTGCCAAAGGACATACAGCTTTAAAGGCCGAAACCTTTGAGATAATGATAAAAAAGTAAGGCCTGTTAAAGGTCTTTTTTTTTGAGTGGTTGGGAAGGCTTTAGGCCTTCTTTCTATTTTTAGACATTCCAACCTTCTCCAAAATGAAAAAAATCAGCTTGTTGATGATGAGTTTGCTAAGTGCTAGTGTTTCTATAGCGCAGGTGAAATCATTTCATCCTATCCAGCAATTTCCTGAAAAGAATCAAAAATCTAAATTCTATACTGTTTCAGGAGAAAGACATGGCCCCTCCTTTTTTAAAAAGCATGTTTTTCCTGAGGTAGAATATATTCCAAGTGAAAGACTCTCTTTTGACAAATATCATACTGTGGATGTCATGTATCACTGGTATGAAAAGTGGGCTCAGCAGTTTCCTGAAATTGTAGATCTGTACATAATAGAGCACTCTTTTGAAGGTCGACCGATCTACCAAATGACCATTACCAACAAAAAAACTGGAAAAGACACTGATAAACCGGCAGCCTATTTCGAAGGTGGCCGTCATTCAGGAGAGATTACCTCTAGTGAATCGATTCTATGGTTGACTCAGTATTTGTTGGAGAATTACGGTAAAAGTTCAGAAATCACAGAATTGATAGACTCTAAAGTGATATACCTCCGTCCTCAGAATAACCCTGATGGATCAAATATGTATCTGTATACCGAACAGCGAAATAGAAGTACTGTAAGACCAAATGATACAGACAGAGATGGTCTCCTTGATGAGGACCCAGAAGAAGATTTGGATGGAGATGGTATCATTTACCAAGTGAGAAAAAAAGCCACCACTCCTGAAGAAAAGGAAAAGGCAAACTTTGTGATTGACCCCAAAGATCCAAAAGGGAGATTAATGAAGCGCAGTTTTCCTGGAAAGGGTGATTATTTGGTTTATACTGAAGGAATTGATAACGATGCTGATGGTTCTTACAATGAAGACGGGATTGGTGGATTGGATCTTCACCGTAATTATCCAGAAAACTGGAGGCCTAATACAGGTGGAGATTTGACAGGAAGGGGTTATACCCAGTTTGGAGCTGGAGAATATCCTCTAAGTGAAGTTGAAACTCGATCCACAGTATCATGGGTGCTCAGTCATCCAAATATTTCTGTGGTCAATTCCATGGATACTCGGGTTCCAATGCATTTACGTCCGCCTTCCACCTCTAAATCAGAGGAGCGCATGTATCCACAAGATTTGGCTATATATAAAGAGATGGATCAATTGGGGCTTTCGTATACCGCTTACCCTTGGGCAGGAGATGTGTATGAAACCTATGCAACCAGATATAAAGTCAATTCCATGACCGGAGATCCATTGAAACCTGAACCACTTTTTGGCCATGGACCTGATTTCGGTTACTTCTATTATGGAAGTATATGGTACGGAGATGAGCTTTGGAACAATGGTGCGATGAAAGATTATGACGGTGATGGTGTTTATGATGACTACGACGGATTGATGTGGGATGATGAGGCTAATGGGAGTAAAGGCTTCAAGCCATGGACTCCTATGGTTCATCCAGTATTGGGAGAAGTGGAAATTGGCGGATTTCATCCGAAATTTTTTGGCCAAAATGGTCCTGCCTGGCAATTAGAAGATTGGGCCAAAAAACAAGCCCTGTTCAACTTAGCCATGGCGAAAAGGCTTCCCCAAATCACCATCAATGACCTGAAGGTGAAGAAACTTTCCGGAGGCGAATTTGAAATAATCCTGGAATGGACCAATTCAGGAAAACTGCCTGTGGCTTTGGAACAAGCTAAACTGGTGAAAATAGTCCAAGAAGACCGCGTCTCTTTGGATTTTGACAAGGAACTGACCAAAGGCTACGAAAACGCCAAAGTAAAAATCACCACTCCTTCTTTATATGACAAAACCGTCTATGCCGGATACACCGGAGTGGGGGAGAAAAAGACTGCGACTTTCAAAGTGAAAGTGGAAGGTAAAGAATCTGTAAAAGGAAAAATAAAACTGTCTTCTACTCGAGGAGGTTATTTCGAAAGAGAATTTACCCTAAATCAATAAGTGAAAATTACCATGTTACAATTTAAGCAATGGGCTTGGGTTTTAGGTTTGATTTTGTGTGCGCAGATTTCGGTTGCGCAACAAAAACGATCTTTAACTCATGGGGATTATGATGGATGGGAGAGCCTTTCTTCCGAAAAAATCACTAAGAACGGGCAGTTTGTCGGCTACCAGATTTCTCCCCAAGATGGAGATGGGAGAGTAGAGGTTTTGCCATTTAAAACTCCTTCCCAAAAAGTGATTATCCCAAGAGGTACTTCTTTCAGTTTTACTCCTGATGATCAGTTTGCGGTTGGAAAGATTACTGCTCAAAAAGAT
>CALRRX020000013.1:0-16182 GCA_943370675.1 Reyranella massiliensis 521
TAGGAAAGCGATTTGCTTTCGTGGTCTCAATGATTGATTTGATTTTGTCTGCCGCATCCAGCAAGTTTTCTCCGCTTCGCTTGGTCACGTTGATGGTGACTACTGGGAGATTTTTATTTCTTGCATAAGATGTTCTGTCCTTAAAGGTGTCTTTGATTTGAGCGACATCTCTCAAGTAGACAATCTTCTGCTGGTCCGTCTTTACAATGATGTTCAACAAATCCTGAGGATCGGAAAACTCACCATCCACACGAACAGTCCTCTCAAAATCACCGCTTTTAATGTTACCTCCAGAAATGGTGAGGTTTTCGGATTGGATAGCTCCTGAGATATCTCCGAAACTCACACCTACTGCCTCCATTTTATAAGGATCCACATTGATTTGGATCTCTCGCTCTACTGTACCCGCGAGGTCTGCTTTGGAGATTTCTGGAAGCTTTTCGATCGCATCTTCCAAGTATTCGCCAAATTTCTTCAGCTCCTGCTCGGAATAAGGTCCGGAGATGTTCACGTTCATGATCGGAAAGTCCGAAGTATTGACTTCCAATACATTTGGCTCCTGATCTAGATCTGATGGCAGCTCGCTTTTTGATTTATCCACTGCATCTTTTACATCCTGGATAGCCTTTGAAATTTCGACTCCTGGAGTAAATTCAATCACGATGGACGAGAAATCCTGCACAGATGTGGATTTGATGTCCTTCACATTGTTAAGGCCTTTGAGTTCCTTTTCAATGGGTCGTGTGATCAGGTTTTCCATATCCACCGGCGAGTTGCCCGGATAAGGAGTACCGACATATACGGTGGGGATGACAATCTCAGGAAAACTTTCTTTGGGCATGGTACGGTAAGCACCAAGGCCCAAGACTGTGATTATAAGGGTCAAAATCACCACCGAGGTGGAATTGTCCACACTAAAGCTGGACAACCCAAATTCCCGAATGGTTTTGGATTTTTGAAAATCTGTCATGCCTTAAAGCTTTGCTACGTTCACACTGAAATTATCACCTACCTCACGGAATCCTTTGTCAACCAGGGTCTCGCTTCCGGTTAAACCTTCTACAACTTCTGTCTCATCGGCAAAAGTGTATCCCCGCTTGATGTATTTCTTTTTAGCTACGCCATTTTCTACGGTAAACAAATAATCTCCTCTGTTGTCAGCCAGGATCAAATGGGTAGGAACGATGACGCTTTCCTTGTTTTTGTAGTCTTGAATTTTCAAAACAGAAATCATATTCGGCTTCACCTCAGGGATATTTGGCAAAAATACTTCCACTTTGAAGGTTCTGTTGTTAGGGTTAATGATCGAACCGATAGCAGAAACTTTGGTCTTCATCGTCTTATTGATGGATGGGAAAGAAACTTCGACAGAATCACCTTTAGAAAGTACACCTACATAGCTTTCTGAGATATCAGCTTCTATAAAGAGATCGCTCTCTCCTACAAACTGAAACATCGGAGTACCAGGCTGAACCAATTCACCCAAACGAACACGTACAGTCTCGACGGTTCCATTGAATGGTGCTTTGACCACCGCTTTAGACAACTGAGTTTTCAAGGATGCTAAGCTTTTTTCCAAGCCTTCTTTTCTGTTTTTAGCCTCTAGGAACTGAATCTCTGTACCGATTTTCTGCTTCCAAAGTCTTTCCTGCTTTTCGAATACTGTTCTAGCCAAGGAAAGATTATTTTCCAATTCTTCGATATTTCTCTGGATTGATTCGGCATCGATGGTCGCCAACACCTGTCCTTTATTTACCCGCATCCCTTCGATCGCTGGCACATCCAATATTCTTCCGACAGTTTCAGAACTGATGCTTACGTTTTTCTTGGAAAGCACCGAACCGGTCACTTCCACATAATGGGTGAATTCACCTTTTTTCGCAGCCGCAGTGGTGATTAGAAGAGACTTTTTATTTGCCGCAGCAAACTCAGGATCCTCTTTGGTAATCTCCTCTTCAAGCGCTTTGATCTGAGTATTGATTTCGGAAAGCTGTGATTTCAGTGCTTCCAACTCAGCTTTTTTGGCATCCAAACCATCTGTGGCACAGGAAGCCACAACAATAGATAGTGCCAAGAGGGGTAAAAGTTTGATAGGTTTCATATGATTGATGTTGTCTTTTTTGGAAATCGGTTAGAACCTTGAATTGGCGCAAATCATTTTTAAGGATTTGAAATCGATTCCTTCCGATTAAAGTTTTTTTTTGAAAATGTTGGTTTAGTTAGTCAAATCGGTCTTCAACAGACCCAGGGCTTTTTGAAGATTTACTTTGGAAATAAGGCCGTCGTATAGTGCTCCGAGGTAATTAATTTCAGCTTCGATGAGTGAAGCATCTGCCTCAACTACCTCCAGATTGGAACCGATTCCTTCGTTGTATTTGATTCGAGCGATCTGAAACACCTCTTGGGCTAGCTTAAGATTTTCCTCCTGCACATCCAGGATACTTAGATCATTCTTGAGATTGGCTTTAGCAGTGTAGAGCTCATTTTTAAAGCTTTCCTTGAGGAACAACCGCTGATTTTCCAGCTGATTGATTTGAATTCGGTTCTTTTGAATTCGGGCCGCTTTCGCAAATCCATCAAAAATCGGAACGCTCATACTGACTCCAATCAAGGAGCTGCCAAACCAATTGTCACTGCTAAAAACTGTCCCCCACTCATTGCCTGCACCATTTCTTCGGGCATTACCCACCAAGTTGATTTTAGGCATATACTGGGCATGATTGTTTTTGAGATCCAATCCGGTGAGTTCCAACTGGGTCGAAATTTGTTGAATTTCAATTCGCTCAGTTCCTTCCTCAACTAGGAGTCTTGCCAAATCTTCTTCCTTGTTCAAGTCTCTTAGTGTTTCGGATAGAATCAAGTCATACTCCAAAGGCATTCCCATCTGTACTTTCAGGATTTGCTTGCTAATCTCTAGGGCAGTCTGACTTCTTTGCACTTGAGTGTAGATATTATTACGCTGCACCTGAATACGGGAAACGTCGATTTTTTCTGCAAAACCAGCTTCATTCAAGGCTTTGGTTTCTTTCAAAAGCGTATCGATCCTCGCCATATTGGCCACAGCCAAACGGATTCGCTCCTGATTGACCAATACACCGAAATAGGCCTTTTTGACATTTTCCACTACGTCGTTTTCGGCTTTTTGAAGATCTTTTCCAGTGAGTTCTTGAAGCGTTTTAGCCGCTCTCAAGCCCACAAAGAAGGACCCGTCGAAAATCATTTGAGTCACATTCATACCCAATCCGGAAGAATAGCTAACCCCAAATCTGGCTGGCAATACATCACTTGGATTGGTAGGATCGCCAAACGGCGGCTGGTTAGGAAGGAATACAACCGGAATTTTAGGATTGTAGTCCAAGTTGTAAGATCCGGTCACCTGAGGAAGTCCTTGCGCGGTGGTTTCCTTTACAGTTGCCTTAGAGATCAAGAGCTCCAGTCTGGCATTTTTGGTAGTAGGATTGTTTTCGAGTGCATATTCCAATGCCTCTTTCATGGTGAGCTCTGCTACTTGCTGTGCCTCCGCAGCAGAAAAACTTAGCCAAAAGGCTAATGCTCCCAATAGGTATTTTTTCATAGGTGAGTAAGGTTTCAATTCAATAGTTCTTTTTGTGATTGGTAGGCCTGTCTTCCCTTCTCGGTAAAGATCCCATGAAGGAAGTGGTCCATCATGACCAATTGCTCCTCCACAAAATTGAAATCAGGTTTTGTGAAATTAGCCGGATCAAAAGCAGATGTAATTTGGTTCATTCTTACTTTGGCCAGAATCAAAGAGTCGATTTCCGGTCTGAAGTAACCCAGCTCTTTTCCTTTTTCAAGGACATTGACCAAGTCAGTTTGTATGGTTCGCTCCTTAAACTCTTCAAACATCCTCCAAGACTCCGGAAAATACTTTTGCACCTCCATGATCACCATGGGGTTGATGGAGGAAAGTCGCTCCCGCATCATCTTGGAGGTCTGCACCAAATGCTCGATCACCCCATCTTCCCTTTCCAAAATAAAAGTCAATCGCTTTTGATCCTCTTCCAGAATATTTGCGAAAACTGCCTTGACCAGATCACGCTTGTCTGCAAACTCTTGGTAAATCGTCTTTTTTGATATGCCAGCCTGCCTCGCGATGTCCTCCATAGTGATGGCACGGACACCAAAGCGGGCAAATTGCTCGGTAGCTATCTCTAAAATTCTCTCTCGTGTCTCCAATGCTTCTTTCGAATTTGGAGGCAAAACTATGGAAACTTACAGTTGGTTCAAAGTTTCCGTGGTTTTTCCGAGAAATATTATTTCATTTAATGTTTCAAAATTCGTTCAAAATCGAACAAATGGAAGTAAAATAAGGATAATTCAAAATAAAATTTTTTCTAACTGAAAACTATATTCATAAATCAATACAATTCATTTAAATTCCATATAAAATTTTTATGCTATGAATCACCTATTTCACCCTACTGGAAAGCTGGCATACCTGAAAAAAGGAATAGGTAAAGAGGTTTTTTTGATTTTTCATGGCTTCGGGCAAACACATCGGGACATGTTGGCCTTCGACCAGATCAGAAAACCTGGACAGAAATTCCTTTTCATCGATCAATTTTATCATGGACAAAGCCACTGGGCAAACTCAGCAAGCCTTTTAACTAAGTCGGTCTGGAAAGAGCTGATCAAGGGATTGCAAAAGCAAGAAGAATTTGAGGATTTTCATCTCATCGGCTACAGCATGGGAGGAAAATTCGCCTTGCTTACCTACGAGCTTTTTTCCTCCCAAGTCAAAAGCCTTACCCTCCTCGCTCCTGATGGTATAAAAACCGGACTTTGGTACAGCATGAGCAGCTATCCAAATTATTTTCATCCTCTTTTCAAAAGAGTAGTCTTCAAACCAAATCGTTTTTTTGGCATCATGGAAGGACTCAATTCCGCAGGTTTGGTGGAAAAAAGTCTGGTGAAGTTTGTCAAAACACAGATGGAAACGCGGTCCAAACGAGCTCAGGCTTATTTTGTCTGGAAGGTCTTTGGCGGATTTCAGCTTCAGTTGGGAAAAATCATCAGACAATCCAGAGTCAAAAAAATCCCGATGACGTTGTTCACTGGAGAATTCGATAAAATGGTGACCCAGAAAAATCTGGAACGATTCAGCTCCAAAATCCCTCATCTTCAAAAGGTAATCCTTCCCGTGGGACATGGAGGTTTGATCGAAGAAGCTGTAAACTACCTGAAAAATTAAAGTAAGTACGAGGTAAGATATAAGACACCGGTAATCACGCTCCCTTCTTCGGTCTTCTGACATCCAGCAATTTTCAATCTTTCAATCCTCCGACTTTCCAATCTAACACCCAATTCCCTACCTTTGCGACTTACCAGCCCAAGGACATGATTTTCTTCTTTGAATCCCCTCAGAAACTCATCTACGGAGTTCAAGTTTCCCACCCGCTCAGTACGGAAGACATCTCAAAACTCACCTGGCTTTTTGGCGACGCCCAGTTGATATCAGGTGAAAAAGTAGCCGGAAAATACTCAGGGCCACGAAAAGAAATGATCACCCCTTGGTCTACCAACGCCGTAGAAATCACGGTCAATATGGGCATCCAAGGCATTCAGCGGATCGAGGAGTTTTTCCCAATGAATGAAGGGGAACAAATCGACCCCATGCTTCAGAAATCCTATGATGGACTCGATCAGGAGATTTACGACATCCATCTCCAGCCTGAGCCGATCAAAGCCATCACTGATATTGCTGCTTACAACAAATCAGAGGGTCTTGCGCTCAGTCAAGAAGAAGTGGATTACCTGGAAAATGTCTCCAAGCAACTTGGACGTCCGCTCACGGATTCCGAAGTATTCGGCTTCTCCCAAGTCAACTCCGAGCACTGCCGTCACAAGATCTTCAACGGATCATTCGTAATCGACGGGGAGGAAAAGCCAATGACGCTTTTCCAGATGATCAAAGAAACTTCCAAGCGTCATCCCAACCGGATCGCTTCCGCATACAAGGACAACGTGGCTTTTGTCAAAGGACCCAAAGTCCAGCAATTCGCTCCGAAAACCCAGCATCAAGCTGACTTTTTTGAACCAAGAGAAATCGACACGGTCATTTCCCTAAAAGCAGAAACACACAACTTCCCGACAACGGTCGAGCCCTTCAACGGTGCCGCGACAGGTGCAGGTGGAGAAATTCGCGACCGTTTAGCAGGTGGCACTGCTTCTATTCCTTTGGCAGGAACGGCGGTTTATATGACTTCGTATTCCCGATCGGAAAAAGGAAGATCTTGGGAGAAAAATCTCGCTGAGCGTCCTTGGCTTTATCAAACCCCAATGGACATCCTGATCAAAGCATCGAATGGTGCTTCTGACTTCGGAAACAAATTCGGACAGCCCTTGATCGCGGGTTCGGTCTTGACTTTTGAACATGAGGAAGGCGACACCCAATTTGGCTTTGACAAAGTAATCATGCTTGCCGGAGGCGTCGGCTTCACCAATGCCAACTACACCAAAAAGAGCGAACCCAAAGCCGGAGATCAAATTGTGATCATGGGCGGCGATAACTACCGCATCGGTATGGGCGGTTCGGCGGTATCTTCATTGAATACCGGAGAACTCTCCAACGCGATCGAGCTCAACGCCATCCAGCGCTCCAATCCGGAGATGCAAAAGCGGGTGTCCAATGTGATCCGCGCCATGGCCGAAAGCGAAAACAACCCAATCATTTCTATTCACGATCACGGAGCGGGCGGTCACTTGAACTGCCTTTCCGAACTCGTGGAAAGCACCGGTGGCACCATCCATATCGACCAACTTCCGGTCGGCGACCCTACCCTTTCTGCCAAAGAGATCATCGGAAACGAATCTCAGGAACGAATGGGCTTGGTTGTAGGCAAAAAAGACATCGATACCCTCAGGCAACTTTCCGAGCGTGAACGCGCACCTTTCTATGTGGTGGGCGAGACGACCGGTGACATGCACTTCAAATTTGAAAACCAAAAGACGGGCGAAAAGCCTGTGGATTGGGACTTGGCGTACATGTTTGGTTCCTCTCCAAAGACCGTTTTGGAGGACAAAAGCGGACAGGGACCGACTTTCGCAGAAGCAGATTACGAAGCTGGAAAACTGGCCGAATACATCAAAGAAGTCCTTCAGCTCGAAGCCGTAGCCTGCAAAGACTGGTTGACCAACAAGGTAGACCGCTCCGTAACAGGCCGAGTCGCTACTCAGCAGACCGTCGGAGAAATCCAGCTTCCGCTCAATGACGTAGCGGTGATGGCACTTGACTTTACCGGAAATAAAGGAATCGCAACTTCTATCGGACATGCTCCGGTGGCCGCTTTGGCCAATCCAGAAGCAGGTAGCCGACTGGCGATCGCCGAGGCCTTGACCAACTTGATTTTCGCACCTGTTCAGGATGGATTGAAGGGTGTGTCCCTCTCTGCCAACTGGATGTGGCCTGCTAAAAACAAGGGAGAAAACGACCGATTGTATCGTGCGGTGAAGGCTGTTTCTGACTTTGCGATCGAGCTTGGAGTGAATATCCCAACCGGAAAGGATTCCCTTTCCATGACACAAAAGTACAAGGATGGCAAGGTCGTCTATTCTCCAGGCACCGTGATCATCTCCACGGTAGGCGAATGCTCCGATATCAATAAAACCATCAAAGCAGCCCTTTTGCCTCAGTCTGGAACGAAAGTTCTCTACCTTGATTTCTCACAGGATGCTGCCAAACTCGCAGGTTCCTCTCTATACCAGATTCTCAACAAAGTCGGAAAAGAAACTCCAACCGTTGCGGATTCAGCCTATTTCGCAAAAGCATTCGAGACAGTTCAGGAATTGATCTCGCAAGGTTTGATTTTGGCAGGTCATGATATTTCTTCTGGCGGGATAATCACTGCTCTTTTAGAAATGTGTTTCCCTAGCCAAAAAGCTGGTCTTGTGGTAAAAGAATCCCGATTGGGTGAATCCGACATTATAAAAGCGCTTTTCTCAGAAAATCCGGGAATCATCATTCAAGTAGCCGATAACCATGCTGTTGAAGATTTGCTTGCTAAAGCAGAAATCGACTTTGTGGAACTAGCCGAAGTGACTTTGGATGGAAAAGTGTCCTTTGAAGCGCAGACCTTGGATTTAGCCGAACTGAGAGACTTGTGGTTTAAGTCTTCCTACTTGCTGGACCGCAAGCAAAGCGGAGAAAAACTAGCCAAAGACCGATTTGATAATTATAAAAACCAGGCCCTGAGTTATGATTTTGCTCCGGGATGGGAAGGAAAGTTTGAGAAGTTGGGAGTTGATCCTTACCGTACTACAAAAGGCAAAGCCAAGGCAGCCATCATCCGTGAAAAAGGGGTGAATGGCGACCGGGAAATGGCTTATGCACTCTGGTTGGCTGGATTTGAAGTGAAAGATGTGCACATGACCGACCTGATTTCAGGCCGAGAAGATCTGATCGACGTGCAGATGATCGTCTTTGTGGGCGGCTTCTCCAACTCCGACGTGTTGGGTTCTGCCAAAGGCTGGGCAGGTGCATTCCTCTACAATCCAAAAGCCAAGCAGGCACTCGATAATTTCTACGCCAGACCTGACACCTTATCTCTTGGTGTTTGTAACGGTTGCCAACTGATGATCGAGTTGGGTCTCGTGACTCCTGACCATGATCACAAGCCAAAAATGCTGCACAACGCCAGCCATAAGTTTGAGTCTTGCTTTGTGAATGTGACCGTGCCGGAAAATACTTCCGTCATGCTCGGAAGCCTCAGCGGACAGCGCTTGGGTGTATGGGTTGCACACGGTGAAGGCAAATTCTCCCTTCCAAAAGGAGAAAACGGATACAACTTCGCCATGAAATACAGCCATGTCGCCTATCCGGGCAATCCTAACGGTTCGGACTTTGCGACAGCAGGAATCGCTTCCGAAGACGGACGTCACCTGGCCATTATGCCACACATTGAGCGAAGCCTGAAGCCTTGGAACTGGGCGCATTATCCAAGTGAGCGAAACGATGACTTCACTCCGTGGTTGGAGGCTTTTGTGAATGCCAAGAATTGGGTGGAAGGAAGGATTTGAGATTCCTTATTTGAAATTTGAGATTTACGGATCCCTTCTGGTGAAAGCTGGAAGGGATTTTTTTATGAAAGTCTTCTTCAAACTTTAGAATTCGATATTTTCTGAATTGGAAGATTGAATAATTGAACATTCTCTTCCTGCTTGGAGTAGCCAAAACATCTATAGAACTAAGCAGAGTCCCTTACTCCGCTTTTTTTTTCAGGAAGTGGCAATCAACACCTCTCAGCAATTTTTAAAGGCATTCATTAAAGCAATCGATTCCGCATTATTTGGAATCACCTAGGAGTCACTTTTGCCTGCTTTTGCTAAATTGGTTGGAAAGACCTTTTAAAATAACCCTATGAAATCGAGCATGACTAAAAAGTCCCACACTGGAATGATTATTAGCCATGCTAGATTCCATATGGCAATAAAAAATCAAATTATAATCATATGAAATCACCCTTATTAACCCTTTTATTGGTATTCGCTCTAATGGTTTGCCGAGCCCAGGAAACCAAACCCGGACCACAGCCACCTCCTGAAACAGGCGAGACCTTCAAGGTCGGAATTGCTGGGTATACCTTCTTTAGATTCGACCTTGACAAGACTCTCGAAACCTTGAAAGCCTTGGATGTACATTATCTATGCATCAAGGATTTCCATTTGCCGATGACTAGTACCGATGCGGAGATTGCAGCATTTCATGAAAAGCTAAAAGCTCACGACGTGACAGGGTATGCCGTAGGACCCATCTACATGAAATCTGAAGAGGAAGTCGACAAGGCCTTTGCCTATGCAAAAAGAGTCGGAGTCAAGCTGATTGTGGGTGTTCCCAATGTAGAGCTCCTTCCTTATGTGGAGAAAAAGGTGAAAGAATATGATTTCAAATTTGCGATCCATTTGCACGGACCAGATATAAAGATCTATCAAGATGCCGATGAAGTTTGGAACCACACCAAAAATCTTGATCCTCGAATGGGAATGTGTCTGGATATCGGACATGACACCCGTAATGGAAAAGACCCAGTCGCCGACATGGAAAAATACCACACCCGAGTTTTCGATATGCATATCAAAGACGTAACAGGCCCCATCAAACAGGGCTATTCCATCGAAGTAGGTCGAGGGATCATTGACTTCCCTGCCATGGTTAGGATGATCCGAAAAGTGGGCTATACTGGCGTGTGCAGTCTCGAGCACGAACGAAATATGGACAATCCATTTATGGGAATCGCCGAATCATTGGGCTATTTCCGCGGAGTGATTGAAACGACCAAGGAGTAGGTCTTCAAAAAGCACATTTCACTTTTAAGACTGAATTCGCAAGAGTTCAGTCTTTTTTAATTTGAAATTTAAGTTCCTAAAGAGAACGTTCGCCTTGGATATAAATCTAACTTGAGTAGTTACTTTTACCTAGTTACTAAAAGTCCGTCAAATCCAATTCTCTACTATAAGTCCATGAACAGACGTCCCTTTCTCAAAAAAATAAGCCTCTTGGGCACTACATTGGCCGCTTTACCTTCACTTTCTTTCGGGGAATCTAAGCCCTTCAAGACTCCAAAATTGAAGTTCATCACCGCATCTGATGGCCATTGGGGTCAACCCAATACGGATTTTGAGACTTCACACCGTAATTTGATCGAAGCGATTCATCGGGAAAAAGACGTGGATTTTGTTGTATTTAATGGAGACCTGATTCACGACGAACCGAAGTTTCTCCCACAGGTAATGAATGTGTACGAACAGCTACAGATGCCTTGGTATGCTACTCGTGGCAATCACGACCGAGTGAGTGAAGCGGTTTTTCAGGAGGTGATGCATCAGCCAACCAATTACTCTTTTATCCATAGGGATGAAATCGGGGTCCTTCTCCTAGACTCCTCCAATGCAGCAGGGGATTACCTCTGCGCCAATCTTGATTATGCTCGAGTAGTGCTGGACCAATACAGCAGGCTTTCCCATGTGTTTGTGTTCATTCACATTTCCCAAAGTGAGTGGGCTCGAAATGGGGTCGATTGCCAAGCATTCATGGATTTTGTCACTTCCTATCCCAATGTCCGAGCAACTTTTCACGGACATGACCACGATTTGGATGGGTTGATGGTCTACCGGAAAAAGCCTTTCCTCTGGGCAGGCCACTTTGGAGGCAGCTGGGGAAATCCATTTCCCTCCTACCGGGTCTGTGAAGTAGGTGAAGACGGCAAAGCAATCACTTACCTCAAGACGGTAAAAGATGGGATTATTTTGAATGGGCATAATCTTTAGTCACCATCGATTACGAATTAATGTTCAGCATAGCCCTATTTGAGGTTTACCATTTTAAAATCCTCTAATCGGCGAAACGAATCAGCAGTCCAAAATCCCCACTTCCCATTGCTTACTTCCATCACCCATGATTGAAAAGATCAATCCAGTTTACCTAGTCCTTGCTCTTTTCTCCAGTTTGGTTTCTTGCAATCAGGATGATTTGGATGTTGATCCATTTTCAAAATCCACAATTTCTGCCCCTCTCCAAACCACATGGTTGGGCTTCGGATATAACCAGGATCCGCTCGACCGTAACAATGATGGCCATAATATCGGTGAATGGGATGAAGCTCGTTGGAAATTGACCATGGAAAGAATAAACCACATCAAGCCGTCGCTAGTCAGAGTAGTGTTATACCGCAAATGGTTTAATCCGTCTGGTGTGGTCGGCGATTACAATTGGGATACCCCATCCATGCGTTCGCTTTACAGGGTCCTTGATTTTTATCGCGAAAAAAACATCCCTGTCATGACTGGACTGTGGCAATCCACCTTGGACCACAACGACAATGTTCCGTTTTATACCACCGAAGGGGACGACAGCTTCCAGAAATTACAAGTGGATATGTTTTCCCAGTTGTACAATGTCAAGGGATATTCCAATATAAAATGGTACACACCCACCAACGAGCCCAAAGGAATGGGAATGGATTTTCAGAAGTGGGCCATGATGATGAGAAACACCCACAAAGGCTTTCAATTGGCAAATTTACCTTTGGATCTTTTTTGCGGTGCCGATTCTTGGGATGAATGGACTTTGTCTGCCGCAAGATTTAACAAAAATGAATTGAGTGGCTATGACCATCATTATTACCTCAACACCGGCATTAACCAAGTGATTGATGGGAGCTTAGAGCTGCTGTTTAAAAAGGAGGTTGCGGACATTAAAAATCTTGAACCTTCAAACAAACCCGTCTTTTTAAGTGAAGTGGGGTTTTCTTCTTCCGTTGACTATTGGTTTGTGCTCAATCCTATTCCTGACCTCAATCCAACCACCACAAAATATGCCTTGGTCGCTTTTGATTATGGGATTCAAGTGGCACGCTCGGGTGAGTCAGCTGCCTTGGCTTGGTCTCTGGATGGCTATGACTACGGCAAGGACCCCGGAATGTGGAACATCGCCGGAAACAATGGAGGCATTAAATTGAGACCTTGGTTTTATTCCTGGGCTATGCTCTGCCGTTACTTCCCAGCAGGAGGCACCATTTATCCTATCGATTTCATGTCCTCCTCCATCCGTGGAGTAGCAATAGAACAACAGGTTTCTGGTAAATCGAATTGGACTTTTGCCTTTGTCAATTGGGGTGAAAAGGAAGTAGAAACCAATTTTTCCATACCCAATTACGAAGGAGGGGATTTTGCCAAATTTCAATTTACAGCATCCTCAAATGGTGATGGAGTCTCATTAAGTTTGCCCAAGGAAAACCTCAAGATCAATTCTTTGAATGATGGTTTTCTAATAAAAATACCGGCTTCAGGCGGTCTGCTTATTACCTCCATGGAAAATTCTCCAATCAGTAAATTAAAATAAGGGATATCCCACTCTTCACTTATTGTACTCAATCCTTACGATTCGCCACGTCAACAGCATTGTAAGTACCTCGAAGACTGATTTTTGACTCACTTTCTTTTTGAGCAAGACTTGGTTCAATAGTGAAGCAATAGTGAGTAAGGAGTCTAACCATGGGTAGACAATCATCATGAAAACATTTTATTGAGCCGACAGAGCAATCGATTACAAATCCTTCCGCCTAATTGCTAACTTTTCCCCCTACTGGGAGTAGAATCTCGCCAAAGCAGAGTTTGAAACTCCGCTCTTCTATGTTTTGGAATTTGTAATTCACTCTTCGCCCTCTGTGGTGAAAACCCAATTTTAAGACTTCCTTCCTATCGAACTTTTTAATTACCAAAACCTAAATCCTTTGTGACTTACCGTCTTTGTGGCCTCCATTAAATCTTATTGCACTTGGCGGCAATAAATCACTCTTTCTCATACTCTATCTTCACAATTCGCCAGGTCATCTGCATGGTGGGAGTTTGGACGATTGCCTCCTCACCCACCTCCTTTTTCAATAGGGCCTGGGCCATCGGAGAATCAATCGAGATGTAATCCCTGCGATCAAAAATTTCCTCACCTCCCACGATGCGAAACCGGATCTTTTGCTTTTTGGCATTTTCTATCTCGACCCAAGCGCCAAACATCACCTTACCTTCCTGAAAAGGCGTGTAGGGAATCACCTTTAGATTATCCAGCATTTTTCTCAGGTAATGCACCCGGCGGTCGATTTCACGAAGGCGTTTTTTATTATAGGTGTAATCGGCGTTTTCAGAGCGGTCCCCCAAACTGGCTGCCCAAGAGACTTTTTGGGTGGTTTCCGGTCGCTCTACTTTCCACAGATGATCCAATTCGGCCTTCAGTTTTTCCAGGCCTTCAGCCGTAATCCACAGGGTTTTCATTTTGGTAATATTGACTAATTCAAAGATAAAATGATTGGAAAGTTCAATTCAGGTTGTTTCTTGAATCCCTTGATAATTGATCATTGGTCACTGATAATTGGTTATTGATAATTGGTTATTGATAATTGGTCATTTCCCTGAAGCCAAATAAGTCCGCAAATTCTTAAATGTCTCATACGGTCCTTCCGCAAGGGAAAGGTTCATCAACCAAGCAGGAATCGAACCTCCCGGATCGATCAAAATGCTGTGCTTGATTTGGATATTGGTTTTGCCTATAACCTTGATGTACCAATGGGCTTCACTCACAGGTACCCGCACAAATCCTTCTCGAGGAGGAATAAAATCAGGCTTGCCAATCGCTGAAAAATGATACTCGTTGGAGTTGGAGGTGGGTACCATTTTCACATGAAGGATCAAATCCCGGTTGGAGACCGGCCATGGAGTTTGGAGTTCGGCTCGGTAGATAAACTCGTTTTTCGAAATCGATCTCAGCAACTCCGTTTTGACGATTTTGTATTGCCACTTGTGAAAGTTTTTCAGATCAAACAAAGCCTCAGAAAGTGCCCCAAAAGAAGAAGAAACCGAAAAAGTGGATTGGATAGAATTGATCTTGGAATCGGCCATTTTACAGGTGTACACCTCTATTCCTTCGGCGGATTTTCGGAGTTCACAATCCTTCTGCTGGACGAGTCCCATCCAGGAGAAATAGGTCAAAAACGCGATGATCTGTAGGTAGCCCACTTTTTTGGTGATTTTCCAAGCTGTAATCCTGACCCAAAATAGGTAGAAAACCTTTACCCAGTCAAAAAAACACCAAGTTGATTCGGCCCAATTCTTTTGAAGTAATTGGTAATGCAATCCCCAATTTTTTCTCACACACCTAATCCGAGTGACTTTCTATTTCCTTTTTGGGACGCTGTACAAATTTCAGGATTCCTTGATTTAAAAATTCCCCTATCTTGGAAAAAGAAACTTATTCTTTCAAACCTACCCAATAACCGATGCAGTACCGCACCTTAGGCAAAACCGGCCTCGAAGTATCTATCCTTGGTTTTGGCGCCTCTCCCATGGGCAATGTCTTTGATCCTGTGGATGAAAAAGAAGCCATTTCAGCCGTACACCTAGCCCTCGATCACGGAGTCAATTTCGTAGACGTTTCTCCTTTTTACGGACTGACTTTGGCAGAAAGTAGACTCGGAAAAGCACTGGAAGGAAAGCGCAAAGAGGTCATTCTAGCCAGCAAATGCGGTCGCTACGACTTGCAGCACTTCGACTTTTCCCGAAAAAGAATCCTCCAAAGTATCGACGAATCCCTCACTCGCTTGAAGACGGATTACCTCGACCTTTTTCAGCTGCATGACATCGAGTTTGTCGACAAACAAATCATCCTCGAAGAAGCTGTTCCCGCAATCCAAGAAGTCGTCCAGTCCGGAAAAGCCCGATTCTGGGGAATTACCGGACTTCCAGTGCGATACCTAGCTCAGATTGCCCGGGAAACCAACCCCGATACCGTCCTTTCTTGGGCGCATTACAACCTACTGGAGGACGAGATCAACGACGAACTCGTACCCCTTTCGCAGGAAATGGAGTTTGGATTGATGAATGCGGCACCGCTGATGCAACGGATTTTATCGGATGCATCACTTCCGCCTTGGCACAGGTCTCCTGCAGAAGTCAAAGCGATGCAGCCGATTTTGCTGGAGCTTTGCAATAGCTATGGATTGTCTTTAAGTCAGGTAGCTTTGCGATTTGCTATGGATCATCCACTCATTGCCACGACGATCGTGGGCATGTGTGAGGTCAAGGTTGTGCAGCAAAACCTCGACGCTGTGGATCTTGAAATCCCTGAAGAACTCCTGAACAAGATTCTCAGCCTCGTTGAACCCGTCAAAAACAAGATGTGGTTTGAGGGGAAGGAGGAGAATAATTTGTAAGGTCGGGTGTGGGATGTCGGATGACCGATGAGGGGAGACCGAAGACCGAAGACAGATGACCACCGATGAGGGGAGACCGATGTCGGATGACTGATGACCGATGAGGAAAGACGGAAGACCGAAGTAGGATGTCGGATTTGTCAGGCTGAGCTTAGTCGAAGCCTCGATGTTCGATTCCCGCCTTGAGCATGTCAAAAGGTTCATCATTAATTGTTCGTTATTTCTTAGAGATTCAGAAAATAAAAAGATTGAAAAGGAGAGAGAGGCTAAAGTCCACTCTCCATGCCGTAAATCATACTTCGTATATCGTACTTAAAAATGAAAGCATTTTTCCTTACCGAAATCGGTAAAACAGAAGTTCGGGAAATAGAAAAACCCTCGCCAAAATCCAGCGAAGTCCTCCTCGAGGTCGGCAAGGTCGGTTTCTGTGGTGGTGACCTCAATGGCTTCAAGGGTCTTTTTCCCC
>CALRRX020000014.1:0-14788 GCA_943370675.1 Reyranella massiliensis 521
CGGACCACACTGCCATTTGCTTTCACTGAAGCAAAATTCTTATCCAGTGTGAAATTCCCTTTTCCATCATTTAAGTAAATTCTATCCTGATATTCGGGAGCATCTGGGGTAAACTCAGCACTTCCACTTACCAAATACAGATCTAAATCCCCATCATTTTCTAGATCAAAAGAAAGTATTCCTGTCTCTTCAAAGGCAGGATTTTCTCCGGGCAACAACTCTTTTTGGGTAAACGAGCCATCGGGATTTTGAGAAAACCAAACAGGAGAAAATCCTGATGAGGAGCCTACAACCACATCTTCTCTACCATCCCCATTCAAATCTCCAACCGAGAGTGCAGGGCCGTATTGTGAAAGTTTGTGAGGAAGGGTACGCTGCACATTGTAGTCAATTTTATCTACTTCTTGATGAATGAATTGAATCCCTAAAGAGTCTGATAGCTCTGCAAACAATGGAGAAATTTCACCCATATCCCAGACAGCCAAGGAGCTAGATCCTGCCTTCGCATCTTGATAGTTGATCTCAAACACCTGATTGGCTGCGACTTTTGATAGCTTCTGTTCTTTCCCATCTGGCCACATGACATGCAACTCTTCTATCTCATTCAAAGAATCCAATCCAAAGTGAATAATAGATTCTGTGGAAGACATGTAGCCTCTTACGGTCTGCATTTCTTGGAAAAGAAACTCTCCATTTGGCATTTTTGCCCAGACTTTAGCACCTAATCCATCTGGATTTTGCTTCGGTCCTTTGAGCTTAATCCTCAAATAGGAAGGAGCCTCTTTCTTTTCATTCAGCTTATTTTCAAAGACAAAAGCCGGATCATTGATATTATTGACCACATAATCTAGGTCACCATCCAAGTCTAAGTCAGCCAATACGGCACCGTTGGAAAAGGAAGGCTGATTCAATCCCCATGCATCGCCGGAATCCTCAAACTTCAAGTCACCGAGATTTCGATAGGAATAATTTGGAATTTTTACAATCGGAATAGAATCCAATAACTGCCTAACGGAAGCTATACTTCCCACATCTGCGCGGTAATTGGCAAAATCCTTATCTGTGATGTCACGAGGGAAACCATTGGTAATCAAAAGATCCCTTTTCCCGTCATTGTCCACGTCCACAAACAAAGGCGCCCAACTCCAGTCTGTCTGATAAACTCCAGCCACCATCCCTACTTCGCTAAAAGGAACTCCAGGCCCATTATTCAAATGAACCATGTTTCTCACATGCTGATACTCGTATCCAAACTGTTCGTTGTTGATGTAAGTCTGGTAGACATTTTTGCCAATAGTGGTCTTTTTGCGGTAGCTGTCTTCCCCAAGCATATCAATAGTGATCAAATCTGGCAAGCCGTCATTGTTGAAATCAGCCAGATCGGACCCCATGGAAAATTGGCTTTGATGCTTCAAATAATCTTTAGTCTTATTTGAAAAAGTACCATTCTGATTATTGATGTAAAGAATATCATTGGTGATGTAGTCATTGCTCACGTGGATATCCGGCCAACCGTCATTGTTTACATCACCGATGGCTAGCCCAAGGCCAAAACCTTCATAAGTAATCCCTGCCTCCAGGGTCACATTGGTAAAAGTGACGTCCCCGTTGTTTCTATAGAAAGCATCGTTGTTCACCGCAGAACCATCCGTGATTTTTGTACGGAAATTGGTGGGCTTCGCAGTTACTTGCTCATTATTTAGCACATACAAGTCTAAATCACCATCCAGGTCATAATCCAAAAATCCTGCCCCCATAGAATTACCGGGATCAGCTATTCCATATTGAGCAGCCATTTCTTTGAAGGCCACGTTCCCGTTACTGTCTTTTCCTTGATTGACAAAAAGTAGATTATTCCTCTCACCCGCTCCCTTTTTCATAGCAGCCGCTACATAGATATCCGGAAGTCCATCCAAATTGATATCTACAATCACGCTTCCTGTACACCATTTGTCAGGAGCCATTACACCTGCTGCCTCCGAGACATCTTTAAATTTGAATTCTCCCTGATTGAGATAGAGACGATTTGGAACTTGGTTTCCTGTAAAAAAAAGATCTGGCAATCCATTTAGGTCAAAGTCAGCGACTGCGACACCACCACCATTGAAAATATATTCATCCGTCAGAATATTGAAAGAATCCGATTCAGTAATCAAATTATTGAAATCAATTCCAGTTTCCTCTGCAGATTTTAACTCAAAAAGTGTGTCGTTTTTTTGACAGCTGAACAGGACCAAGAGAGAGGCTGAAACCAGAGAATATAAATAGTTCTTCATGGGTGAATGAATGGGATTTGGGTGAAGAAAATTAGCACTTTCCACCATTCGAATAAAGGAAAAGCTAGAATAAAAAGCCCTAAAACAAAAAAGAGAAGGCCTTTCGACCTTCTCTTATTATTTGATTTAGTTTGTATTAGAAACCAGGGTTTTGCTTCAAGATATCAGCACCAACCAAGTCGATCTGATCTTGTGGAATCGGTACCCACTTATACTTTTCTGTGTACTTAGCACCACCAAGGGCAGAAGCCAATTTCACACCATCATAAGCAAAGTAGAAGTCCAATTCAGATTGTGCAGTACCCCAACGCTGCAGATCATAGAATCTGTGACCTTCCATGCCCAACTCAAGAAGTCTCTCCATACGTACAGCTGCTTGTGCAGTAGCTTTTACAGTCCATGGAGCATCATATGTCTTGATGTCGTAGTTTGCTGCGTTAGAACCGTCTCCTCTTTTCACAGGAGAGTTGATCGCTCTTGTTCTAACTCTGTTTACATACTCTCTTGCTTTTTCCAAGCTACCTACTTCGATCTCAGCTTCAGCTGCCAACAACAAGACGTCAGCGAAACGGATGATCATGAAGTTGATACCTGTGTAACCTGGAGTCCAAGAAGAGTTATCCTGGAAAGTACCTGCTTCTGACTTAGCATATATATACTTCTTAGGAGAGTAAGGACCTGCATTTGGCTGGTTACGGATCCAAGCTTGACCTGGGTGATCCATCCAATCCAAATAAGGAATACCTCTACGACCTACAGTGTGATCCAATCTTGGATCAAGTGGTCCAGCGTCTGGAGTGAAAGCAGCACCAGAGGCAATACCCATGTCGTTCTTTACTTCATTAGCTGCTGAATTGAATGATCTATCAAGCAATGGAAGACCATCTTTTGTACGGAATGCATTCACGAATGTAAAGCTAGGCTGGAAGAATCCACAGCAGTTACCTGGACCAGCAGGTCCGGTATTGTAAGGGAAGTTCAAATCAAACTCAGGGTTAGCATTGTTTACTGAACCTGTATTTGCTGCAGCTTGATATGCCCAAACAGACTCCTGGTGGTTATCATTTTTACCACGGAACATGTCGTCATAGTAAGGAACCAAACCATACTTCAATCCATTGGATGTTACACCGTTTGCGATTACATCATCAAACAAAGTCTTTGCTTTAGCAAATTCCTTGGTGTACATGTACACTTTACCCAAGTACGCTTTAGCAGCCCATGAATTAACTCGACCTACCTGAGGCTGAGTAGCAGGAAGATTTTTCACAGCATAGTCCAAATCAGCGATGATGAAAGGCCATAGGTCTTTGTCATTCTTCACTTCTTCCAAACCGCTACCGTAATCTACTGTCTCATCCACATAAGGAGTTCTGTTGTAGTCACGAGCTAACTCAAAGTAGAAATGAGCTCTAAGGAATCTTGCCTGAGCAGAAAGACGAATCACGTCAGCAGGAGTCACATCTGCCTGAGCTTTTGTTAAAAGTCTCAAGACGTTGTTTGCACGAGCGATACCTTCGTAGGCAACATTGTATTTTGATCCCATTTCCCCACCAGCAGCATCGTTTTCGAATCGCTGGATTGGGTTAATCGTTGTAAAGTCACCGGGGTCTGTACCTTTATTTGCCTCTCCCCCTCTAATACTCCCCCAAACCCAGTTGGAAGGAGACCCTAATCTGTTACCGCGACCATTTACTTGAGAATACGCTGCGATCAATGAAGCATCAATACCAGCTAATGAAGAAAGCTGATTTTCTGACAACTGACCAACCGGCGGAATTTCCAAGAACTCATCGCTACAACTCACTGCTACCATCATCGCCGTGGATGCTAGTAGGGCACCGATTTTTAATTTAAAATTGTTCATTTGTTTAATCTATTATAGTGTCTATAACTCGATTCAAATTATGTTGTTTGGCTTAGAAGCTCAAATTTAGACCGAAAGTCCAACCTCTAGTAACTGGGTAGTTACCTACGTCGATACCGAATGTCAAGTCAGCGTTACCACCTACTGCAGGATCTAGACCTTCATATTTGGTTAAAGTAAACAGGTTGTTTACGGAAGCAAATACTCTAGCTCTTTCCATCTTCAACTTCTGAAGCAAGCTTGCAGGAGCAGAATAACCCAAAGTCAAGTTCTGAAGTCTCAAGTAAGAACCATCTTCCACATAGTGAGAGTTAGCAACGTTAGAAGTAGAGAAGTTAGAAACTCTTTCTACAACTGGAATTTCTGCATCAAGATTTTGAGGTGTCCAAGCATCCAAAAGTCTTCTTGCTTTAGCTGCACCTTCAAAAGTTTGGAAGAAGTCAGTAAACCAACGAGACTGGTTGAAGATTTCGTTACCAATTGAAGTATACAAGTAAGCAGACAAGTCAAAGCCTTTGTAACCCAAGGTGAAGTTCATACCACCTGTGAAATCAGGAACTGGATTACCCATGAATACACGGTCAGCAGGAGTAATAGTACCGTCACCGTTAACATCTTGGAATTTGAAACGGCCTGGAGCAGCACCATCTTGTCTCGCATGTGAAGTTACATCTTCCTGATTTCTGAATAGGCCTAATACGTTGTAGCCGAAGAAAGAAGAAAGTGGCTGTCCTACCGCGTTTCTGATTGGTTCAATACCTCTAAAAGATGGGTTAACGTTAGTAATAACTCCAAGTCCTGGGGCAAGTGAAACGATCTCGTTTTTCAAAGTAGAACCAGTCACTGTCAATTCGTAAGTCAAATCAGTAGTAAGGTTACCTCTGGTAGTTACCAAAAGGTCCAAACCTCTGTTTAACATCTGTCCGATGTTTACTGAAGGAGCCGCAGCATTAGAACCAGCTGTCAATGGAATTGGAACTTGGAAAAGGAGGTCTTTGGTATCTTTTCTCCACCAGTCGAAGATCACATCCAAACGACCATTGAAGAAGGTACCATCAAAACCAACGTTTTGAGTTACGGCAGTTTCCCACTGTGCGTTGGGGTTACCGATACGAGATCTTCTGAAACCGATTGTGGCACCTGAGTTAGAACCAGTGATATCGTAAGAAGAAGCACCGATGTTACCTGCAAATAGAGAATACTGGTTCAATGGATCTACGTTGTTAGAGTTACCCATTTCACCATAGCCACCTCGGATTTTCAAATCATCGATCCAAGTCTGTCCTTGTAGGAAGGACTCAGAAGAGATTCTCCAAGCTGCTGAGAACGCAGGAAACACACCATATCTAGAGTTAGCACCGAATCTGGAAGAACCGTCACGACGAACTACAGCACTTACAATGTATTTGTCATTGTAGGTGTATTTTACCTGACCAAAGTAAGAGTTAAAGTTAACTCCTTTGAAAAGGTTAGAGTTTACTTGACGTGTACTTACAGGAAGGTTAGAAATGGTAATGAAATCAGGGTCTGTAGAGAAAGGATTCTGACCAACTGCGTTCATGCTTCTACCAGCGCCAGAGTTCAATGCTTCTTGACCTGCCAAGACGTTGAAATCATGCTTACCAATTTTTTTCTTGTAGCTAAGGGTATTAGTGAATGTCCAAGCAAACACGAAACCAGCACCTTCTCCGTAACCAAATGCAGAGTTGTTTTCTGAGTTCTCATACTGTAATCTTGAGTAATCCCAGAAGTAGTTATTATTAAACTGACCACCAGCAGAAGTTCTGAATGTCAAATCGTCAATGATATCCCACTCAGCATAAACGTTACCGAATGCATTAGCATTGAAGTTTCTGTTATTCAACAAACCTTCTCTACTCGCAACTGGGTTTCTTGGGTTGTTGAAACCTCTAGAAGCTGTACCTGCATACCCACCAAACTCATCGTAAACTGGGATGATAGATGGCATACGGAATGCTTGAAGGATATCGTTTTCATCAGCAGATACACCACGACCTCCGTTACCACCAGTTTGACCTAGTACTTGTCTGTAAGTAGCTTGGAAGTTTTGTCCGACTCTGATTCTCTTGGATACATCAAACTCAGAATTGGCTCTCAAAGAGTATCTCTTGAAACTGTTTCCAATTAATATACCACCTTGATCCTGAATACCTAGACCAATGTAAAATCTAGATCTATCAGAACCACCATTGAAACCTAGTGAGTGTCTGTGCAATGGGGCCAATCTTGTGATTGCAGCATACCAATCCGTACCTTCTCCCGTAGCCGCTCTTGTTAATTGACGAACTGTACCACGAGTTGGGTCGATGTTATACCACTCTCTCTGCTGATCGATTTGAGCTTGAGTCAAAGGACCTGACTGACCCGAAGCCACACCAAACGCACCTGTCTGAGGGTTTCTAGTGATCAAGCTGATGTAGTATGGCATTACCGGTGTAGCACCTGTACCAAACTGTGGGTGTCCATATGCTGGAGGACGATTCTGAATGGTAGCTGTGTTTTTCTCTGCCAACCAAGTAATGTCAGCATACTCCTGTGGATTCAACATAGGAATACCTGTACCTGGATCGGTCACACCATACATACCATTGTAATCAACTCTCAATTTGTTTTCTCTAGAACCTCTCTTAGTAGTATAAACGATTACACCGTTAGCAGCACGAGCACCGTAGATAGAAGCAGCTGCTGCGTCTTTCAATACAGTAGTGGACTCAATGTCGTCAGGGTTCAAGAAATCGGTATTTCCGACAGGCACACCATCTACAATGTAAAGAGGCTCGTTACCACCGAAGGCACCGAAACCACGAACACGGATAATTGAAGTTGTACCTGGCTGACCGTTAGTAATTACCGTAACACCAGAAACACGACCTTGAAGGGTCTGCTCCACGTTACCAGTAGGAATTACAGTCAAATCTTTAGGGTTTACTGTAGCGATCGCACCGGTGGTTTCTCTTCTAGAGTCGATAGAGTAACCAGTTACAACCAATTCAGTAAGGGTTCTTTCATCAGGCTTCATAGAAACGTCGATGACGCTTCTAGGACCTACCACTTGCTCTACAGCAGCGTAGCCAATGAAAGAGAAGACCAACGTAGCTTGGTCATTTGGGACACTGAGGGAATACTTTCCGTCAATATCAGTGGCAGTACCGGTAGTGGTTCCCTTCACAAGGATCGACACACCCGGAAGGCCCAAACCGAACTCATCCAGAACCGTACCTGTCACCGTCTTCTGCGCGTAGGCAGACGAGACAGATAGGACTAAGAGCGTAAGGCACACACTTAGAATTTTGTAAACATTTTTCATATACATAGATAGATTGGGTAACAAGATTAATCTCAAAAACTTGTTTGTTAATTGATTATGCAATCGTTTGCGATTATTCTTAAAATAATTGCAATAGGGAAGGGCTTCAATTATGCGCTTTCTATTGCGACTATACCTGGCCAAAATGACCCGCGAACTAAATAACCTGTAGGCTTGAGTGCATCGGATGATGCTAGGAGAGAGTAGGAAATGACTTAGTCAAGTTTAATCATAGGCTAGAATTTTGGGTTTAATTGTTGTTTCTCAACCGTCAATGTTAAATAATCTAAAAGAAAAATCAAATTTTCTCTGATAAATAAAATTTGGAAATAGCCGCTTTTCCCCAGAATAAATCACCAGAAATACCTCAAAAAGGGCAAAAAATTAAGGTTTCATGATTTTTCTTGGAATATTAAGGAATCAATCGGCTGTAAAAAATTGAATTTTCAAAGGGTTTAATTAACAATTTTCTAACAGAACTCTATTTTGATTTCAATTCATTCAAATATGTTGGATCCATTACCAATTCTTCAAAAATCGGATCCATCACCATCCTTTCAAGTAGGGTGGAATTGTAGGAAAATGCTTTTTTAAGCTGAATAACGGCTATTTCTGCCTGTCCTGATTGGACTGCAATCATGGCTAAACCATAATATCCAAATCCGAATTCTCTTCCTTGGATCACTGATTCTTCGAAATATTGGGTGGCCTTGATGTAATCTCCCAACATATAATAAGCCAACCCTTTATTAAATAAGTCCTTTGGATCTTTGATTGGAAAATCAAACCTGAGAGTCGCCAGTTTGTAATCCCCACGCTGCACATCCAATGCACCTCTCAGCATTTCATTGGCTTGGACAAAGTCGGGATTCTTTGAAAGCACCGATGCCTCAGATAATTTTTTGTAGGCTTCCCAATAGTCACCTTTCAAGGCCAAAATCTGTCCTTGGTTGTGTAGCGAATAAGCATTGGCTTCGATTTTATACCCCTGCCGCAAAAGACGCTCTGCCTCCTCCCACAAAACTTCCTTGGAGCCGACATCCAACGTGCGCTGTGCTTGCCTCATCCTTACCACAGCCATATTATTATAAGGCATGGCCGATCTATAAAACTCAGTCATCTTGGAATAGATCAAGGCCTTTTCTTCCAGACTTTGGCTTGCTTCAGCAGCCAAAGCCCATTCTGCAAAAGTCAATCGGTTTACTCCAGAATTGCCCGACATAGCTTCTCTGAGACGGTTGGTCTGTTCCAAGTTGAGCCCTTGGGCGGGTTTGGCAATTATCTCAATTTTTGCTGCGCGTAGTTTTGGAAAGAGGTCGCTTGCAAGTTGATTGTATCCTAGCAGCTGTTTCAGCCTCTCCCCTTTTTCCAAAAAAGACTCAGCATTAAGCAATACCCCATAGACTTCATCTTTTCTTTGAGTGGAGATGCCTTGGTAATCTTTCAGCAAAACCCTAAGGTCAAACCAGTCATTCCACCTAGAATCCATTTTCAAATCAGCAGCAGAAATCTCGGGGAATTTCTGAAGCAAATTCTTTTGAGCCACCTGAGCCCGCTGGTTTCCAAGCTGGCTATTTCTTCCCTCTGCCTGTTCAGGAGATTGGATACCGGTAATCTTTACTTGTAGGATGGATGGATTTTTCTGGATAAACTCTTCAATTTTTTTATAAGCATCCAGATTTTCCATTCCTGCCTTTAACACCGAAGAACCAGGATTAAATAACAAGGTAAATTCCTCTCTATTTTCAAGCTCTCGGTCTATCCCACCAGTCAACTGGTACAATCCTACCTGGGGAATTGGCTCATTGGGATATACTGCCCCAAATTTCACCATCAATTGTGGTGAGATAATTCCTTTGGCTAACATTCTGAATTCAGAGGAGGTAGTTGTTCCTTTCTTTCCTTGGAAAAATTCAAGTTCCAGCATAGCACCTTGCATCCAAGGCTCATACCTTACAGAAAATTTCTTCTCAAAAGAAAAGTTGGCAACCTGTTTGACAATGGGTAAATCTCCAAACTCAATGGCTCCTCCGCTTGAATAAAGCGTAAGTGCTAATCGTGGATTTCTCGGTATCAAAACGGATTCCACCGGAATGGAGCCTTTGATGGTAAATCTGATTGAATCGCCCTCCAACTTGAGTTTTGCTGGTAGGATGGTCACATCAGAGATAAATCGATAGGTAGAACCACTGCGATTTTCCTGGCCAAGAACAGCCAAGGATAGCATTAAGAAAAATGATATCCCGTAAAACATTCTGAGGATCAAAGCGATTGTAGAATTCAAACTCTTTTTTTTATAATTTCGAAACCACTAAACCACCACAAGTAATGGAAAAACTAAAACTATTCTTCGAAGAAAGAGCTTTCGGTGTTTGTTCCCGACTCGGAGAAAAGCTTAATTTCCCTATTGACAGCATCAGACTCTTCTTTATTTATACTTCCTTCATTACCATGGGGTCGCCTATCGTACTTTATGTATCTATGGCAATGATGATGAAAATCCGAAAGTATTTCAGAAAGATGAATAATCCTGTGCTTTTTGATTAAAGGTCTGAGAATTTCCTTTTTCCCAAAACTTTCACATGAAGGAATAAAAGGTCGACAGGCCCAGAACCCACTTTGATTTGATTAGAGTTATTTTTTTTGGACTTCATTAATCCCAGCGACTTAAAAAAATGAAAGTATCCTTTCCAAACTGCGGTGGCAAAATCGTGCTTACCAGAAATTAAATACCCTACACTAGCCAATGACTCCAAAAGGATCTTAACTAAGAAGATCCATAAAAACTTAGGCAAGCTTACATTCTTATAAATCATGCTTAAGCTGTTTCGGATATTGAGGTAAAGCTTTTTTCCACTACCTCTGTCTAGCGTAGCTCCTCCCTGATGAAATACCGTGACTCCACCTAGATAGCCTATTTTTCTACCCGCTTTTCTAAGTCTCCAGCACAAATCTATTTCCTCCATATGGGCAAAAAAATGTGCGTCAAATCCCTCTTGATCAAAAAAATCAGTTGCAGAAATGGCCATGCATGCACCTGAAGCCCAATCTACTTGGATAGCATCATTGTATTGGCCAAGGTCTTTTTCAAGCTTATCCCACATTCTACCTCTACAATACGGATAGCCAAAGGCATCCAAAAATCCTCCACCGGCACCGGCATAATCAAATACGCCTTTGTCTTGCCAAGAAAGTATTTTGGGCTGAACAGCCGCATAGTCTGGGTTCTTCTCCAAAAACCCAATCAGCTTGGAATCCCATCCCTGAGTCACCTCTACATCGGAATTTAGAAGTATGAAATAGGCATACTTGCTCCGCAACTCCTCCAAACCCCAATTGTACCCTCCGGTAAAGCCAAAGTTGGCATTCAGCTTAATGACGGAAATCTGAGGATAATGTGACTCCAAAAATTCCAATGAGGAATCCGTACTGGCATTATCAATTACCCATATATCATACTCACTGCATGCCGTAACAGATGGCAGAAAGGTGGACAGGACCTTTTCTCCATTATAGTTAAGGATGACAATGGCACAGGATTTCATAAGATCGGGTATCTCAAATTGGGATTTGTCTATTCAGGATGGTTCAAACTCTCCCATCCAGACATTAAGTAAATTGGTTTTACCCAAAAAGATTACCCAGATCCATGCCAGGTATAGAAGGAATCATACCCTCTGTAGCCGCTTTCATTTCGGCTTTGATTTTTTGCTCAATAGACTCCATGGCCTTGTTGGTTGCAGCGGCTATCAGGTCTGTCAACATCTCCTTATCCTGGGGATTGAGCAAAGAATCATCCATCTGAATCTTTAGAATCTTTCGTTCCCCATTGACAAACACCTTCACCAAACCTGCACCCGACTCACCTTCTGCAGTCAAATGAACCAACCTGGCTTGCGCTTCTTTAATTTTCGCTTGGGCTTCTTTGACTTTGCCCATCATTCCCATGAAATCAAACATAGCTATCTATTTTTATTGACGGCAAATATATCAGGATAAATAGTGTCAACGCAGTGCGGGAAATAGAATTTAATTTGGATTATAGTCCATTTGCCGATTATTATTTTAAAAAATTCAGATTAATAGTTTTCATAGAAATATTTTAGGCAACTCTCAGAATACTTATTCTGTATAAGAGTCTATAAACTAAAATACTATGAAAACAATTACAAAGCTTGAAAAGGAACAAATCGCAAAGTTGACCTTTGGAAAAAGGGAAGTATTGGAGAATCCTGAAGAAAGAAAAACAAGAATGGCCGACCTGCACCGAGCCCAAACGCTCGGAAACTTACTTCAAACTAAGGTAAAACTGGTTTTTGAAACTGCCGAGCGACAAGTTTACCAAGTGGAGACCACGGTATGGGCTGTCGGTCCGGAGTTTGTCTCTCTGAAAGGAGGAATTTATCTTCCGATCCAATCCATTCTTCAGGTAGATTAACTCAAAAAGAACAATGCCTTCTCGATAGTCAAGGTTTCCTGAGTTCCGGTTGCCAGGTTTTTCACTGAAAGTGTCCCTGAGCTGATTTCATTGTCACCACAAATCCCCACAAAGGGGATTTCTTTTTTGGAGGCAAACTCAAGTTGCTTTTTGATCTTGGCTACTTCGGGATAAACTTCCGATTTGACACCGGCATTCCTGAAACTCCCCAATACAGAAAGTGCATAATCAAGACCCTTCTGATCAAAATGAGCCAAAAGCAATTTGGTGCCATTGAGTCTGTCGGTAGGAAAAAGATTCAACTCATCCATCACATCGTACAAGCGATCGACTCCAAAAGAAAACCCAACACCCGATACTCCAGGCAATCCAAAAACACCCGTGAGGTTATCATATCGGCCTCCACCACTCACCGAGCCAATAGATACTCCGTAAACTTTGACTTCGAAAATGGCACCGGTATAATAAGAGAGACCTCTTGCCAACATGATGTCAAACTCTACTTGAGACAGGTCTTGGCCCATTTTCTCCAAAAGTGAAAAAACTTCCTCTAGCTCCTCTACTCCTTTCAGTCCCGTCTCAGAATCTTTAAGAAACACCTTTAGAAATTCGAGTTTGCCTCTTAAGTCACTTTCCAAATGCACCAAAGGAGATAGATTTTGAATGGAGGCCGCTTCGAATCCTCGTTGAGCCAGCTCTTCCTGCACTTTTTCCCATCCGATTTTATCTAGCTTATCAATAGCGACACAGAGCGGGCCTTCTTTTCCGGGTTCACCAATTGCCTCGGCAATTCCGGTCAGGATCTTCCGATTGTTGATTTTTATACCATAGGAGGTCAACCCCAATTTGGCAAACACCCTACGGATCATCAGAATAATCTCTGCTTCACAAACCAAGCTGTCTGTCCCCACCACATCGGCATCGCATTGGTAAAACTCCCGATACCTGCCCTTCTGAGGGCGATCCGCTCGCCATACAGGCTGAATCTGGTAACGCTTAAATGGAAAAATGAGCTCGTTTCGGTTCATGACCACATATCGTGCAAAGGGCACCGTGAGGTCATAACGAAGGCCTTTTTCAGAAACTTTGGATAAAACCCCGGATGGCCCTTTTTCCAAATCGGCAGGCGTCACATCCTTGGTAAATTCGCCACTGTTGAGGATTTTGAACAGAAGCTGATCTCCTTCGTCCCCGTATTTGCCTGTCAAGGTGCTTAGATTCTCCATAGCAGGAGTCTCCAACTGCTGATAGCCAAAAAGCTGAAAGGTATCTTTGATGGTATCCAGAATGTAGTTTCTGCGAGACATCTGAACAGGTCCAAAATCACGAGTACCTTTGGGAAGACTAGGCTTTTGCATGGGGCTTTTTATAAATCGAATGTCAAATTTATCCAAAAATCCCAAAACGACGGTTCTAAACAGACATTACCCCCAGAATAAAGTCTAAAGATTAGTAGGCAGAAAAGAAATGTTTACTTACTTTTGCGACTCGTTTCGAATTTAAAAATTTAAACATATAAGGCCATGGGCGTAACTACTCTTAAAAGAAAGCTGAAAAGAAAAAGACAAGGTCAAACTGAGCGCGTGATCAAAATCAAGCAATTGAGCGCAAAGCCTGTGATCAAAAATATTGACGTAGAAGCTATCAAGGCTTCTTTCGCTAAATAATCTTGGTGTAAAACCACTAAAGAGCGACTCTCAAGGTCGCTCTTTTTTTTGCCCAAAAAAGCAAAAAGCACACTGAATCTAGGTTTTGATCATTCCTCTTCTGCCCAACTCGACGACTCGGAGGTTGGTGATTTTTCCCTGATCCAAATCAAACAACAGTAAGGTCCTCATCGGATGAAATCCCTGCTGACCTACTGCTCCCGGATTCATGTATAGGCAATTTAGCTCACGATCCATTTCGACTTTGCAGATGTGAGAATGTCCGCAAATGAATAATTGGGGCCGGCTTTTTTTGATACGTTCCTTTACGCCTTTAGCATAACGAGGTGGTTTGCCGCCAATATGAGTCATCAGCACCCTTACTCCTTCCACCGAAAATTCAAGCCACTCTGGGAACTGCTCTTGAACTTTGGCATCATCAATATTCCCATAGACTCCTCTGAGTGGCTTTTGCTTAGGTAAAACATCCAAAATCGAAACCTCCCCCACATCTCCAGCATGCCAAATCTCATCGACTTCTGCGAGGTGCTTGAGCGTTGTGTGATCTAAGTAACCGTGTGAATCCGAAATCAATCCGATTTTTAGAGGCATTTTGAGTCGAAAGCTTGTAAATTTTGGACTCAATTAGCCGCTACTTTATCCAAAAACCAAACTCTACATGAAAATCAAAGTCTCTCTTTTCCTTGCTTTAATGCTCATCAGCTTGAGCACATTTGCTCAAACGGTTGAAAAAGACTCTATTCAAGTGCTAACAATCGCTCAGTTTGAGAAGATGTCGAGCAAGAAAAAAGCCATGGTGGTGGATGTTCGTACCCCTGAGGAAGTTTCCGAAGGTCACCTTTCAGGCGCCTTAAACATCAATTTTTTGGGAGAAAACTTCGCCAATGAGATCCAAAACCTTGACAAGAAAAAAACCTATCTACTTTATTGCCGTTCGGGAAGCAGAACAAGAAAAGCGGCTGACTTGATGCAAAAGTCAGGTTTCAAACACGTGTATATGCTCGAAGGAGGCATTACTGCTTGGAAAGAAGCTGGCAAACCCACTGAAAAATGAGTACAATCAAGTCCATCAATCCTTGGTCAGGTGAACTTTTACAAGAATTTTCACCCAACAGCCCACAGGAAATTGAGGAAAAACTAAGTAACGCAGATCAGACTTTTAGCCACTGGAAGTCAGTACCTCTGGATCAAAAAGCGAGTCTAATGCATGCT
>CALRRX020000015.1:0-14690 GCA_943370675.1 Reyranella massiliensis 521
ATTTTCATAAAAAAGCCTTTCATAAAATATTTTTATAATAAAATGAAATAAAAAGTGTTTAAAAATGAATAAAATGTCTTCAATCAACCGATTTTCCTTAACTCAGAAAATAAGAATGGTTCTCATTTTTTGAATCAAATAATCCATAGGTAGGCACTGTTTTTCCAACTTTTCCACATTTTTTCAAAACATTTCCTCTCAAAATCCTGATCTTACTGGTAGCACATCACCCTATGAAAAAAGCCCTGATTGTTGGTTCCGGAATCGGCGGAATCGCAGCTTCCATAAGAATGGCCCTGAAGGGGTACCAAGTGGAGGTCTTTGAAGCCAATGCCTATCCGGGCGGAAAGCTATCTGAAATCGAGATCCAAGGTTACCGTTTTGATGCGGGTCCCTCGCTCTTTACCCTTCCCGATCAGGTGGAGGAGCTTTTTAGACTGGCAGGAAAAGACCCAAAGGAGTATTTTGATTACCAAAAATTGGAAGTGGCCTGTCATTACTTTTGGGAGGATGGCAAGCGGATCAAAGCTTGGGCAGATCGGGAGCAATTTGCTCAAGAGATCGAAACGCAACTGGGCGAACCTGCCTCAACTATTCGCAAAGCACTGGAGCGCTCGTCTTTTATCTACGATCATTTGGCCCCGCTCTTTATGCACCGCTCCCTGCATCGCTTGAGTACTTGGGTAGGTCCGCAAGCCTTGAAATCCTACCTCAAAATGGGAAAGCTAGGGATCTTCACGACCATGAATAAGGCAAACGAGGAGCTTTTCTCCCAACCCAAGTTGGTGCAGCTATTTAATAGGTATGCGACTTATAATGGTTCCGACCCTTATCAGACTCCCGCTACGCTGAATATCATTCCTCACTTGGAGTTTAATATCGGCGCCTTTTTCCCCAAAAAAGGCATGCACGACATTACCCTCAGCCTGTATCGCTTGGCGCTTTCCTTGGGAGTGAACTACCATTTCAATGCTCCCGTGGAGGAAATATTGGTGGAGAACGGAAAGGCTGTTGGCGTCCGGATCAAAGACCGGGTAATTTCCGGAGAGGTGGTCATTAATAACATGGATATGGTCAATGCCTACAAGACCATCCTGAAAAAGCAAAAGCAGCCCAAAAAACTGCTCGATCAACCCAAGTCCAGTTCGGCATTGATCTTTTATTGGGGTGTGAAAAAGGTGTTTCCTGAGCTAGACCTGCACAACATCCTGTTTTCGGATGACTATCAAACTGAGTTTGATCACATCTTCAAAAAAGGAAGCATCTACCATGATCCCACGGTCTACATCAATATCACCTCAGTATGTAAAAAGGATGATGCTCCAGCCGGTTGCATGAATTGGTTTACCATGATCAATGTGCCCAATAATCAGGGTCAGGATTGGGATCAGCTCATTGCAGAGGCTAGGAAAAATATCATTGCCAAGGTTAATCGTATCCTAAAGACAGATTTGGAACCACTCATCGAGGTGGAAGAAATCCTGGAGCCACGCTCCATCGAATCCAAAACTTCCTCGGCGCAGGGAGCCCTTTATGGTAACAGTAGCAACAATCGATTTGCAGCCTTTCTTCGCCACGCCAACTATTCCTCGGATATTAAAAACCTGTACTTCTGCGGGGGAAGTGTGCATCCCGGAGGAGGAATCCCTCTTTCCTTGCTTTCGGCGAAGATTATGGAGGAAATGGTGGAAAGTTAGGAAGTATGGAAGTAAGGGAGCAGGGAGGTTAGGAGAACCAATTTTCAATGGTCAAACTCAATGTTTAAGGAGCCGCTCACTTTTTCACTGAAAATTGAGTAATGATTTTGACTATTAGTGGAGAACTTTTCCAAAGTTTCAAACTTTGGAAAAGTTTTAAGCCTCAAAATCTACTTCTTTTGTCTAGCGTCTTATGTCTAAGGTCTTCATATCAAAAAAGCCACCCAGAATTACTTCTGGATGGCTTTTTTTGTGTTCGATACTCAGATCAGATCACTCGCTCGTACTGGTTGAAGAAGAAGCTGCCTTCGATGGCGGCGTTTTCGTCAGAGTCAGAACCGTGAACGGCATTGGCTTCGATAGATTTTGCGAAGATTTTTCGGATGGTTCCTTCAGCAGCATTTGCTGGATTAGTAGCACCGATAAGGGTACGGAAGTCTTCTACAGCATTGTCCTTTTCCAAGATAGCAGCTACAATAGATCCTGAGGACATGTACTTGCATAGGTCAGCGTAAAAAGGGCGCTCACTGTGAACTGCATAGAATTTGCCGGCTAATTCTTGGGTCAATCGGGTAGCTTTCATGGCCACGATTTTAAAGCCTGCTTCTTCGATCATTTTCAGGATTGCTCCTGTGTTGCCTGCTTCAAAAGCATCCGGCTTGATCATGGTGAATGTTCTGTTTCCTGCCATGGGTTTGGGATTTGCATTGGTTTATTTCGGGCGCAAAAATAGGAGTTTTCGTTTTAGAATCTTCTATGCCCTTCAGAAATATACTCTAGGTGCTTCATTATCAGGATTCTTGATACTTTGGGAATTCTGGAAAATTTCCTGACATTTGCAGCCTACTGGAGCCAGATGTGCCGCTGATTCGATCTAATGGAAGCTTTAGCTACGTTTAAAAAAGAACTTTCCTCACCCAAGAATATATTCATAACTACCCACGTGAAGCCGGATGCCGATGCGTTGGGTTCTTCTTTGGGGCTTGCTAACTATCTGATCAAAAAAGGCCATCAGGTGACCGTGGTGACACCAACTGATTATCCTTATTTTTTGACATGGATGAAAGGCAATGATGACGTGTTGGATTTTTCCAAATCTTCAGAAAAGCCAAAGGCCCAATCCAAACTGGAAGAAGCGGATGTCATCTTTTGCCTTGACTTTTCGGTTTTGAATCGGGTAAACGAACTGGGCGAACTGATCCGAAAGTCAAAAGCCTACGTGGTAAATATTGATCATCATCAAGATCCCGAGGACTTTGCCAATTTCAGGTATTGGAGCACCAAAGCCGCTGCTACTTGCGAGTTGGTATATGAACTGATCGTAGAGATGGGCGACCAATCCCTGATCGATAAAGACATTGCCTCGTGTCTATATGCCGGAATCATGACGGACACAGGTGGATTTAGACACCCAAATACTACCAAAAATGTCCATTTGGTAGTCGCAGAATTGCTAGAAAAAGGAGCGGATTCATCCCAGATTGCCAACCTTATCTATGACTCCAATTCGGTAAACAGGCTCAAGTTTATCGGATTTGCGATTACCAGAAGGCTGGTAGTTAGAGAAGACCTTCACACAGCCTACTTTGTGATCAGCAAAAAAGATCTTAAAAAATATCAAAGCCAAACCGGGGACACGGAAGGTTTGGTGAATTATGCTCTATCTTTGGATGGGATCAAGCTTGCAGCTTTGTTTTCAGAGCGTGAAGATGGAATTAAAATCTCTTTCCGATCCAGCAGTGATGTAGCAGTCAATAAATTTGCTGCGTCTCACTTCAGCGGAGGAGGACATAAAAATGCAGCCGGAGGAAAATCTGCTCAAAGTCTCAAAGAAACGGTGGAGCGTTTTGAATCACTGGTCGAACAGTGCCAAGTGGAGCTTTTTCACTCAGACCCTGTCACAGCAGATTAAATCCCATAAGAAACCAAATTTGAAATACACTTACTCCTTTATGAAAAATTACAAAAGCCTAGTGGCGCTCTTCGCACTTCTCACCGGTGCAAGTACGATGTCTTCTTGTCAAAAGACCAAAGTGACTGAAAAAGACGCAATCGAATACACTTACGTAAAAGAAGGTTCTGAAAAAGCGACCAACGGTGACTTCTTACTTTACAACTTAGAGATTTCTACAGCTTCAGATTCTGTTATCTATAGCACGCTTACCCAGCCTTTCCCAGGATACTTGATGGCAAATGATTCCATCACGGCTCAAAACGGAATGGATGAGATTTTCCTTAGCTTGAGAATTGGAGATTCCATCACGTTCGAAGCTCCTGCCAAAGTGATCTTCAGCGGAAATCAACCGGCTCCAATCAAGGAAGAAGATATGATCAAAGTGAAATTGGGAGCTTATGCTGTGAAAACAGAAGCAGAAATGCAGGCTTTCTACGAGGAGGTCATGAAAAAAGAGCAGGAAAAAAGTGCTGAAAGAGCGAAAACCCTTATGGTAGAGGAAGCAAAGACCATCGATGCTTATGTGGCTGAGAAAGGTCTTACGGCTCAAAAAACTGAAAACGGACTTTACTACATCATCGAAAAAGAAGGAACAGGCGAAGCGACTACTCCGGGTACCACAATGTATGTGAATTATGCAGGTTACCTTTTAGATGGTACTCTCTTCGATACGTCACTTCCGGAGATTGCCAAAGCCAACAATATTTTCACCGAAGAGAGACCATACGAGCCCCTTCCGGTAAATGTGGGAATGGGTCAGGTAATCCCAGGATGGGATGAGGGTCTTTTGCTACTTAAGAAAGGCTCCAAGGCTAAATTCATTATTCCTTCTCCATTGGCATATGGAGAAAATGCCATGGGAACTTCGATCCCTGCCAACTCCATTTTGGTGTTTGACGTAGAAGTTACCGACGTTCAGAAATAACTCTGAATCCCCCATTACATTTAAACTAAACCAGAACATATGAACTCCAGATTACTTGCTTTTTTCCTTCTTCTAGTCGGAGCAATTTCGGTCATTTCTTGCGTAGATCCTGATCAGACACAAGAAGTCATCTTAGAAAGAGACAAAGAAGCTATTGAAAAATACCTTCAGGCGAACCCGATTACGAAAGTGAAAGAATATTCAGAGCCGGTAGAGGGATTTTATATGTTCTGGCAAGTGTCTACCAAGCCAGAGCGCAATGCCCTGCTTAGAGGGGATACTGTAAGAGTAAATTATACAGGAAGAACTCTTGACAGAAGGGTTTTTGACTCCTCCATTGAGCAGGTGGCTAAAGACAATGGGATATTCAATTCCACCAGAAATTATCAACCACTTAAATTCCCTGTTGGACTGGGATTCACTATCACAGGTTTCGAGTTTGCCATTTCAATGATGCATCCAGGCGAAAAGGCCACGGTAATTTTCCCATCCAGACTTGGATACGGTTCTCAGGCAAATGGTACCATTCCGGCTAATTCCCCATTGATTTTTGAACTCGACCTCATCGATGTCAAAAAGGGACCAAACTCCAATCCATGATGCGTCACCTACTTCCCTTTCTAGTACTCTTTTCCTTGGTCTTGTTTTCCTGTGAGACGACCAACCCATTTGATCGTGGGCCTGAATATGATTTCGCAGGAAATCTCGAAATCGACCGTAAAAAGATTGCAGGCTATCTCGATACAGCCAAAATAGACAGTCTTTACAGGATACATGACGCTAGCGGTGTGGTCATTATTGTCCAAAAAGAAGGTGTAGGTTCTCGTCCCACTGAAAACACCGTAGTTTATACTGACTATATCGGAAAGCTTATGGAGTTGGGGACAGTCTTTGATACCTCATACGAAAGCGTGGCAAGGGAGAATAATGTCTTTGTGGAAGGACGGGTTTACCAGCCATATAGTTTCCTTCTAATAAGTCAAGGATCTAATATTGTTAACGGCTGGATATATGGATTTAGGAGATTGAGACCAGGTTCGAAGGCAGTTTTGGTTATTCCTTCCCCGGAGGGTTATCAAAATCGGAAAGACATTGATAGGGTTCCGCCTAATTCCGTGTTAGTATTTCAAATAGACTTCCTTGGAATCGACTAAAAATAGGGCCTAGCGCCCTTTTTTTAGTTTTAGAGGCAAAATTGCAGGGACACTTTTTTGATAGTCTGAGTAGGCATTCCCATATTTTTTCAAAAGGTTTTTCTCCTCAAAATAAATCCCAAAAGGAAGATATCCGATCAAGCAGCTCATATGAATCAGTGCGCCTACGGTGCCTGATACCAAGAAATACCCCAAAAAAATCAGGATCAGACCTAGATAAAGCGGATGCCTCATTTTGCCATAAATCCCTCGGATCACCAAGCTGTCGGTTGACTCAATGTCTTTTCTAGAAAGTCCAAGGAAAGAAGAAAAAGAAATCTCTTTGAGAGAGCGAGAGGTCATTACCACTCCCAAAGTGGCCAGCATATATCCTATATAGTTCGTATAGGGGTTAGTTTGGAGCACTTGCTGATTGGGTAAAAAGAGCGCTTGAAACAGGATTCCGATTAAAAGTGCGGTAGAAAACATGGTGTAGAATAATCTATACCATTTCATCTCCTGAGGCCATTTTGCCTCCAAAAATCTTTTTAACTTGCCAGAGGCGAGCGCGGTATGAAGGGAATAAAATAAGCCCCAACTGAGAATCATCAAGAGATTAGCCATAACCCAAAACTAAACCCAAGACTTTAGATTTTTATGAAAATTGGAATAATCCGCGAGGGAAAAGTTCCCCCAGATGCACGCGTGCCCTTTACTCCTTTGCAGCTCAAAGAGATTTCTGAAAAATATGGGCCAGAGTTGACTTTTTTAGTTGAAGCCAGTCCATTCCGATGCTATTCGGATGAGGAGTTTCGTGCACAGGGAATAGAGGTAGTAGATGATATTTCTCAGGCAGATTACCTATTTGGAGTAAAGGAAGTCCCGATTGATAACCTGATAGCCGAAAAGACCTATTTTTTCTTTTCCCACACCATCAAAAAGCAGCTCAAAAACAGGAAGTTGCTCAGGAGTATCCTTCAGAAAGACATCCGGTTACTGGATTATGAGGTATTGAAAGATGAGTCTGGAGAGCGTGTAGTTGCCTTTGGGCGATGGGCGGGTATCGTAGGGGCATACAATGCTTTTTTGACCTATGGAAAAAAGACCGGACTGTATGATTTACGCAGAGCTTCTGAGTGTCGAGACTTGGAAGATTTGAAAGTTGAGCTTAAAAAAGTCACACTTCCTCCCGTCAAAATCGTAGTAACAGGACATGGTAGAGTAGGCAAAGGTGTCTTGGAAATCCTCCAGATTCTCGGGATTTTAAGAGTAGATGCGCACGAGTTTTTGCACAGCTATTTTGAGGAGCCTGTGTATGTAGTGTTGTCCTCGGGAGATTTCAACCGTCGCAAGTCCGATGGTGGATTTGACAGAGAAGAGTTTTACTCCAGTCCGGAGCTGTACGAAAGCCACTTTTTGAAATTCGCTGAAGCTGGCGAAATTCTAATTGCAGCAGCCTACTGGAACCCCGGTGCACCTCGGCTTTTTGAGCTGGAGGATATCAGTTCCCCTGACTTTTCCATCTCAGTGATTGCAGATATTACTTGTGATGTGGGAGGGTCCATACCTACTACCTTTCGGGCATCTACCATTCTTGATCCGATTTTTGATGTAGATCGGGAGACGGGTGCTGAGCTGCCTGCCTTTGGTAAGCAGACTAGCATTTCGGTCATGGCCATTGATAATTTGCCCTGCGAACTTCCCAGAGAGTCTAGTGCGGAATTTGGAAAGCAATTGATTCAGTGGGTCATTCCTGCCCTTTTAGAAGAAAACTCACCCATACTCGAGCGGGCCACCATAGCTCGAGACGGAGATTTGACCTTAGAATATATGTATTTGAGTGATTTCGTTGCTGAAGAAGATAATTAAAGAACCCATGAATAATTTCAATCGATTTTTGGAATCCACCATTTTGAAACCTACCATGACCGACAAAGAAGTGGATGTGTTGGTTCGTGATGCCATCGAGGAGCAATTTGTCGGAGTGTGTGTCCCCTCTTTTTGGGTGAAAAAAGTAAATCGAGATCTCCAAGATCAAGACATCCAAGTGGTGACGGTGATCGGTTTTCCTTTTGGTTTTGAAGATACAGCTACTAAGGTCGCTGAGACAAAGGAGGCCATCAAAAACGGAGCGGATGAGTTGGATCTGGTTTGGTCACAGACGGCTTTTCACTCGGGGATGAGCTGGCCCAAGGTAGAAATCGCCCAAATCGCCAAGATTTGTCATGAAGAAGAGCGGATTCTCAAAGTCATCATTGAAACTGCCTATTTGAGCCAGGACCAAATCCGGGAGGCTTGTTTGATTTGTAAGGATGCAGGAGCAGATTATGTGAAAACGTCCACTGGTTACGCCCCTACAGGTGCCAAGGTGGAAGATATCGCCTTGATGCGGGAAGTCTTACCATCGGCCATTGGCATCAAAGCCAGCGGAGGGATCAAAACCCTTGATTTTGCCATGGACCTGATCAAAGCAGGTGCGGACCGAATAGGAACCAGTAGTGCAAAAGCACTGATGGAGGCTTGGAGAAAAGCCAACCTTTAGTCCCTGCTAAAGTAAATCAGCAAAAACGGGATGATAAAAAACGTAAGCAGGATGTAGGCAAATCCCACCACTCGGTTTTTGACCGAGGTTTTGCCCATGTAGTTGGCAATCCAAACAGGTATTCTCCTGATTTCGGGAAAAGGCATAAAAATAAGGGCTCCCAGACTGTTGAACAGGATGTGTACGATCGCCAGAGCGATGGCTGCCTCGGTTTTGTAAATGGACGCGATGACAGCTGTAATCGTGGTCCCAATATTGGCTCCAATAATGAATGGAAAAGCTTTGGTAAGAGTTACTTTTTTATTTGCAACCAGGGGAACTACCAGCGAAGTGGTCACTGTGCTGGATTGGACTGCTGCAGTAAAAAAGATGCCATAGAAAAAAGCCAAGCCTGTTTTCTGGAAAATCACCTTATTGATGTCTTCGAAAGAGTCTTTTACAAATGACCGATACATGGCCGTGGATAAGACCTTGATGGCAAAAAAGACCAAAAACACCGAAAGCAGCATGGTCACAAAGGGTATATTGATCTGATCCACGATCCAGTCGGTCAAGGTGCGGGTAAACATCCGATTGTAAATTATCGGGCCTTCAAAAGAATTGTCAGATGCAAAAAAGCTCGCAATTTTTTCTGCTAGGCCTGAAAGGAACCCAAAGTAGATTTCCATCGGGAATAGGATTGTCACGGACAGGATATTGAAAATGTCGTGGGAAATTCCAGCCGAAAGAGCTCTTCGAAAAGCTTTTTTGTCCATGATGTAGGAAAAAGACACCAATGTGGAAGTAAGCGTGGTACCAATATTGGCGCCCAACACAAGGGGAACAGCCTGCTGTAAGGTGAGATTGCCTGAAGCTACAATTGCCACCACACTTGCAGTGACCGTAGAGCTACTTTGGATAAGGGCTGTGACCAACAAACCGATAAAAAGACTGATAAATGGATTTTTAGTGGCTTGAAGGATTTCCAATGCTACGCCGCTATTGATTCTGCCCATGGCTACAGTCAATAAATCAATAGCGAAAATGAAAAGTAAAAGTGCCAAAAATACCTGGGCGTACCTCAGGAGGTGTTTATTTCCGGATGGTTTTTGCTCCTCCAATGGTTCCATTTTTGGCGATTCTAAAAGAATTTAAGGATTTGAAGGCGAGAGACACTTCCAAATTTTAAATAGAATTTTAGGCAAAAGTTGAAATTTTTTTGCGAATTGCAATTTAAAATAAGGCTGCCAACGAAGGTTTTGTCCTTAGTTAACAATTTGTTAACATACCTTGCGGATTATCTTCTTTAATTTTGGCGAAGATAATTCATCACCTACCAACGCTATGGCTAAAAAGCAGCCCATTGATCAGAACATCAATCAGGAAAAGTTATCGAAAAAGACCTATTCTATTTTCGATTTCACTAAAAATGAAAGGCCATTTTTGATTATCGTCTGTATCCTGATTTCAATAGCAGGACTTATCACAGAGTATACTTACGCCGCCATGTGGTTTGGATTTGCCCTAGCGGCTTATTCCGCTATTGCAAATGACAGTATTCAGACCATTGGAACGTTCATCATATCCAATCAAGCCAGAAAGTGGTATTGGCTATGGTTATTTATCGGGTTGATCTGGGTCGGTACCATTACTTACAGCTGGTTTGTATTTAATGGCGATGTCTCTTTTCAATTACTTTCCACACCGGGTTTAGAGAAAGCCCCTGAAAGTTTTGTTTTTCTTCAGCTAGCAGCTCCCATCGTTTTGCTGATTATGACTAGGATGAGGTGGCCAGTTTCCACCACATTTCTACTTCTGAATGTTTTTACATACAAGGCAGGTACGATTGTATCTGTGATGACAAAAAGTTTTTTAGGCTATGTGCTGGCCTTTGGTTTGGCTATTTTGGTTTGGTTTATCTTGGAGAGATTTGTTAAAAATTACCTCAAAGGCGAAGCAAGGTCGTATTGGATGTTTCTCCAATGGATCACTTCAGGTACACTTTGGGCTGTATGGATTATGCAAGATGCTGCCAACATTGCAGTTTTTCTACCTAGACAGTTGGACACCATTGAGTTTGTGGCTTATACTGGCTTCGTCTTTCTTGGATTAGGTCTGATCTTTTACCTCAAAGGCGATAAAATCCAGGATATCATAAACGAGAAAACCAATGTGGCAGACGTCAGAGCAGCTACTTTGGTAGACTTGGTTTATGCAGTTATTCTTTTCTATTTCAAAATGTATAACAATGTACCAATGAGTACCACTTGGGTGTTTATTGGATTGTTAGCAGGTCGTGAGTTTGCTATTGCCTTGGGTAAGCATGGCAAAGCCAAGAAGCGCAATGCTTGGTTAGTAAGATCTTTCCGGTTGGCAAGAAAGGATATGTTTAAGGCCTTGATGGGCTTGATTGTTTCCTTGATTTTGACAATGATTATCAATAAAGGAGTAAGGGAAGAAATATTCTCGATGTTCCAGTAAGAGTTTTACCATTTTGGAAATTTTCACCCACGAGTATTTCATGAATGAGGCCTTGAAGCAGGCCAAACTCGCCTTTGAAGAAGGAGAAATACCCGTGGGTGCTGTTATTGTATCCAAAAACAAAGTGATCGCGAGAGCTTTCAATCAAACCGAAAAGCTCACAGACGTTACGGCCCATGCAGAGATTTTGGCGATCACAGCAGCGGCCAATTTTTTAGGGGCTAAGTACCTTACAGATTGCAGACTCTATGTCACCCTAGAGCCTTGCCCCATGTGTGCTGGCGCACTGTATTGGTCGCAAATTGGAGAAATTCACTACGGCGCCTCAGATCCCAAAAGAGGCTTTCATCAATGCAACGCAGAGATGCTTCATCCAAAAACCAAAGTCTTTTCCGGAATGATGGCTAAGGAATCTGAGCAGTTGATTTTAGATTTTTTCAAAAAACTCCGTGAATAAGTCTTTTTTCCAAAATCAGAACCTTTTTTGGTCAAGTCTGGTTGACTTGGCGTAGTTTGCAAAAACAACCATAAAAAAATCTTCAACATAAACCTCATACCAATGGCTTTTGAACTCCCTTCTCTCCCTTATGCTTTTGATGCATTAGAGCCGCATTTTGATGCTAGAACGATGGAAATCCACCACGGAAAGCACCACAATGCCTACGTAACCAACCTTAACAACGCGATTGCCGGTACCGACTTGGAAGGCAAATCACTTGAAGAATTGATGAAAGTGGCAGGATCTAATACAGCCGTAAGAAATAACGGTGGAGGTCACTGGAACCATAGTATGTTTTGGCAGATCCTTTCTCCAAATGGTGGAGGAGCTCCTTCTGGAGAATTAGCTGCTGCCATTGATGCCAAGTTTGGTTCATTTGATGCATTCAAAGAAACATTCAACAAGGCGGCTGCTACCCGATTCGGTTCAGGCTGGGCTTGGTTGTGTGTAGATACTAAGAAAGAACTTTGCGTGTGTTCTTCTCCAAATCAGGATAATCCATTGATGGACGTGGCTGAGTGCCCGGGTACTCCGATCATGGGTCTAGATGTGTGGGAACATGCCTACTACCTTCACTACCAAAACAGAAGACCGGATTACATCGCGGCGTTTTGGAATGTGATCAATTGGGAGGAAGTGAGCAAGCGATACGCTGCTGCCAAGTAATCCTTAAAAGGAATTTATCGATAAGCCTAGGTCAAAAGCCTAGGCTTTTTTGTGTCCCATACCGAGAATATAACTGTACGATATCAGTACAGCTTTGGAATCTGAAAAAGATTAAATGTCTGTTTTTTGCTTATTTAGGCGCTTTTTGTGCCTTGGCACTTCATTTTCCTATAGTTCGGAAAGAACTTGATTCACTAGTAAAATGAAAACGACCAACTTATTTTTCCTTGCAATCTTTTTTTACCTGCTAGGAATAAGCAATCTGGCAGCAGCTCCAAAAGAGCTGGCCAAAATCTCTGGAAAAGTCGCCGATCAAAAGGGACAAGCTGTGCCTTTTGCCAATGTGGCTTTGATCTCTACCGAAGGCGGTTTGATAGACGGTGCTGTCTCCGATGAGGAGGGCAACTTTCTGATCGAATCCGTCAAGTCAGCCAAGGTTCGGCTGGTTATTTCTTCCATTGGATACAAAACCTTCACCTCGGAAGAATTTGATCTTGCACCAGGCCTTGAAAAGAACTTTGGTGGCCTTACCGTAGAGGATGAAATGACCGGATTAGATGAAGTCACTGTAAAAGCTTCCCGTCCCGAAATCATCATTGAACCCGACAAAACCATCGTCAATGTGGAAGGAACGGTCATGGCAGAAGGCGCAAATGCCTTGGACGTGATCGGCAGGTCTCCGGGAATTTTTGTAGACTCTGAAGGTAACATCAACCTCAATGGCCGCTCTGGAGCTACAGTCATGATCAACGATAGGCCTACTTACATGAGTGCAGTTGACCTTGCTAACTTCCTCCGATCTATGCCTGCTGACAATATCAAGAGTATTGAAGTCGTCAACAATCCATCGGCTCGCTTCGATGCAGAAGGCGCTGCCGGGGTCATCAATATTCAGCTTAAAAAGAACAACGTTGACGGGGTTTTTGGAAATATCCAACTCGGTGGTCAATACAATGGCCTTTGGTCACCTACGGTAGGCGCAACGCTTAATGTGAAGAAAAGTAAGCTTTCCGCCAATGGGACGCTCAATTACAATGAGTTTGCTAACTACAACGACCTGGAGATAAACCGAAATTTTACGACCGCTCAAGGGGTCTCCAACTTCTTCCAAGACTCTCGGATTACTTCACGATACAAGACACCGTCTTTTAATGGTTCGGCTAATTACGAGATCAACAAAAATCAAAATCTTGGTCTGAATATCCAGGCTTCCTCCACCGATGATGTGACGACCAATCAGTCCGAGACAGTAGTCTCCAATCCTGGCGCTGTTGAAAAAAACTTCATCGGATCGGTTAATGATTCTGATGGAAGAAGAAAAAGACTCTTTACCAACCTTCACTACGACGCCAAACTGGATACGCTCGGATCAAAAATCTCCGCTGATGTGGATTTTACCATCATGGACTCCGAAAGTCAGGCCATTCTGAGCAATAATTACTGGGCAGGGACAGATCCTAGCCTAGGTAATCGAGACAAAGTCCGTACGCTGAATGACATGTATTACACCATCTTGACTTCGAAAGTTGATCTGACCAAGCCGCTCAAAGGAGGAAAAATTCTAGAGGCTGGTATTAAAGGAAGTTGGGTTGAATCAGACAATGACCTTGACCTAAGCAGAGCCGTGGAGGAGGGTCCATTTAACCGCGATCCCAATTCCAATAGATTTATTTACAAGGAAAATGTCTTGGCGGCATACTTGTCTTTGAAAGGGGACCTTAATCCCAAATTGAGCTATCAGGCTGGATTGAGAGGGGAATACTCTGACATCTTGGGCAATTCGGTCACTTTAAATCAGGTCAACAAACAGGAGTACTTCAACCTGTTCCCAAGTATATTTCTTCAGCATAAGGTAAGTGACAAGTACCAAATCGTCTATAATGCCAACCGAAGAATCACTCGTCCCAATTATCGCTTGCTTAATCCTTTCATATATTACATCGACCCACTGACCTCAGAGCAGGGAAATCCAAACTTGAGACCTCAGTATTCCACCAATTTTGAAATGAACCATGTGGTCAAAGGTGCTTATCAGTTTACGATAGGATACAGTGTGACAGAGGACGCATTTATGCAGGTTTTTGATCAGAATCAGGAGGAAAGGACCACGACCACGTTCACGGATAATTTTGATAAAACCAAAAACGCCAACGTCAGGGCGATTATCCCTGTAGAAATCCAAAAATGGTGGAATACCTCCAATATGGTTCAGGCAAATTACAATCAGTTTAAATCCCAGCTTGGCCAGGATTTTCTGGATGTGGAGCAGATTTCGTACATGATCCGATCTCAGCAAAACTTCACCTTGCCAAAAGGCTTCAAAATGGAAGTAGTTGGGATGTACCTCAGCCCGCAGATTTGGGGACAGGGTATGATCAAAGGATTTGCTTGGGTGGATGCGGGTGTGACCAAGTCGATCATGAAGGATAAAATGTCCCTATCCATAAATGGTACAGACTTATTCCGCAGTCAGGTGATCCGTGCTAAGGTTGACTTTGCCGATATCGATACCAGCTTCAGACAGTATCGTAGCAATCAAGGAGTGAGAGTGACCTTGAGATATAATTTTGCAAAAGGAGAAAGTTTCAGAGTACGATCCAACTCGGGCAGTACCGAAGAGCGAAACAGATTGGATTAATTCCTCTGCCTTTCTATTGTAATTCTGCCCTCAACGAGCGCTATGCTTTTTGGGGGCAGATCATTTTCGTTGGAACGGCTTTTTCTTTTCCCTCAAAAACCTGATGTTTATCCCATGCAACTTTGGGATTTTCATACCCACCAATCCGGTAAAGACGGCGCGCTGTATAATCAAAT
>CALRRX020000016.1:0-14611 GCA_943370675.1 Reyranella massiliensis 521
AGCGCAAATCTGTTCATAGCTTCAAACATAAACCAAAAATACCCTGAACCAAAACCGTTCATCTTCCTGAACGCAATCGGACAACCTGAGCAGATTTCAATTTTGTCCAAGTAAGTTAGGAACGAACAAAAAAGCCACTTTCTGCCCCAATTAAGCTCCTTTTCGTCCCATTAAAGAGCAACTTGAGAATGGATTGATTTCTTTGGTCGTGTTTTCGCGTTATAGATGTGTTCCCTTATCAAATCTTCTTCTTATGAATTCGATCACCCGGTTTTTTTGGTTTTGCAGTGGTGCCAACTTTGCCATTTTGAAGCGAACTCCTACCGAATCCAATAAGTATGTCGGCATAGGTGCTACGGTCTTTTTCACCGGAGTCTTGGCAGCATTGGCAGCGGGTTATGCGTTGTTTACGGTGTTTCAAAGTCTGATTCCAGCCATCTTTTTCGGGTTACTTTGGGGGCTGATGATTTTTAATCTGGATCGCTTCATCGTATCCAGCATGCGGAAAAAGGAGAATGCTTGGGCAGAATGGAAGCTAGCCATTCCAAGATTAGTCTTGGCAGTTTTGCTGGCCTTGGTGATTTCTAAGCCGTTGGAATTAAAAATGTTTGAGCGTGAGATCAACCGTAAGCTGGACGAGAAAAAGACAGAATTTATCGCTCAATCGAAAGCCAATCTGGCGAAAGGATTTCCTGAAATTCAGGAATTGCAATCCAAAATTGATACGCTGAGAGGGGAGGTCACTCAGGCAGAATTGTTTCGAGATCAGCTCCAAAAGGAATACGATGCAGAGCGATTTGGGGAGAAAACCACCGGGACGAGCGGAATTGTGGGTTTGGGTACCAATGCTAAAAAGAAGGAGCAGCAACTCGACGCTGCTCAACTTTCATTGGATGACCTTCGAAAGCGAAATCAAGTAAGGATTGACACCTTGGAAGCCCAGATTCGGGAGTTTACAGCGTTACGTCAGAAAGAGTTTGAGAAGCAGCAATCGGGAATCGAAGGCTTTGACGGATTGGCTGCCCGCATGGATGCGCTGTCAGCATTGACTACAGAAAGCTCCGCTATGGCATTGGCCAATGTCTTTATCATGCTACTTTTTATCGCAATCGAGACGGCTCCGATATTTGTCAAATTGATTTCGAGCCGTGGACCTTATGATGAGCTTTTGGAGCTTCATGAAGAGAAAGTGAGGCTATTCAAAGGGGAAAAATGGACAATTGCGAAAGGAGAATCTGAAGCACGGGTAGGCTATTTTCAGGATACGCATTTCTATGCTACAGACTTGAAAAAGGAAAAAACCAACCGAAAAAACCGAGTCGAAACCGATCGGGAATTGGCCAATTGGGAATGAAAAGGAAAGAAAATCAGGGAGTTGTTTTGAAATACGTGTAAATATTTTTTTCTTTACGGCGATTATTAAATAGATCGAGCCATGGACACTAAAATCACTTTGTCTTTCAATAAAGACATCATTGACCGAGCCAAGGATTTTGCCGACCAAAACAACATTAGCCTTTCTCGATTGACGGAGTTTCTGTATGCGCAGATGACTTCCAAGACATACAAGTCTTTGGAGGAGCTTCCGATTTCCGATTGGGTGAATATGGTGTCTGAGGGAGAGGTGGAATATAAGCGAATGCCTTCCAGTCGTAAGGCGATGAAGGACGAATTCTTCGAAGGCAAAAAATGAGGGTATTTCTGGATGCAAATGTGTTGGTGTCCGTGTTGAATAAGGAATACCCACTTTTTCCCCATTCTGCTCGTATTTTGAGTTTGGCAGATCAGCTCAGGTTTCAACTCTACACCACACCGATTTGCTTAGCCATTGCTTTTTACTTTGCAGAGAAAAAATGTGGTACCGCCCAAGCCAAGCAAAAAATGAAGGTTCTTTCTTCTAAGCTTCACATTGCGGCTGTGGACTCGCAAACTGTTACAAGTGCTGTTTCTAATCCAAGTGTCATGGATTTTGAGGATGGATTGGAGTACTATTCCGCCTTGCAGCATGATTGCAAAGCCATCATCACTGAAGACTCAGAGGGGTTTTATTTTTCTGAAATCCCAGTGTATGACTGTCGAAAGTTTCTGGAAGAAGTGGTGTTTTAATTACCAGAAGTTCACGTCTCCCGGTTGTTTTATTTAACCACTTGATCTAGCTGGTCCATCGTTTCGCTGACTGATTTCCACTCTGCAAATGCTACAATTTTGATCAGGAACCCTAAGAGTTTTCCTGGATTGATAAGTTTTTTGGCTAAAATGGAGATGTTTTTATCCCGGTCCTGAATCTGGAATTCTTTATCGGAGTCGGAATGGTATTCTCCGGCATACTTCCAAGCGCCGTCACGGGCGAGTTGAATGGAGAAGTTGAGCAGTAGTTCATCCTTGCCTTTAGCTAATGGGATGACTAGTCCGAAAATCGGAGAAATTACACCGATATTTGCCTTTACCCCGTCGACTAATTCAGCCAAAACAGAATTGATTTTGTCAAAGTCGCCTTTGATTCCGTTGATGTCTTTTCCCGCCATGGTTTCCGAGGCGGCAATACCCAAGTCCAGATTGATGTGCGCATTTATGCCAAGGAAAAGGTGCTGCAAGACCAGGTGACCTGAATTTTTACTGGCTTCGAAAGCCAATCTCCAGCTTTCGGTGGGTTTTTGGCCTGCTTTCCATAGCTCATAAGCGTCAATGAATCGCTTCGCAAAAAGTACGTCCAAGACTTCCATTCTTGGATTGTCTTCAAATTCTCCGGCTAAAATCCCGTCCCGAACTCGTCTTGTGACTTGTCTGTAAAGGATGGCAAAATACCCGATTCGGCTCTGTTGTTTTTTGCATTCTTCTACGATTTGGTCCATCCTAACCAATACATCTTCAATAGTTTTCATTCCCTCTTATTTGAAAAATTGCTCTAAAATATCTCCCACATAAAAAGCCACCACCGCTGCAAGTAATCCCAAACCGACAGTTTCAACGATACTTCTTAGGGCGGAGGTTTGATTGACGATCCCCTTGAGCCAGCCTACGATCAAAAAGGCAAGTCCAGTCAAAATGCTTGTCCACAAGAAGGTGTTGATCTCGGAGGGAAAAAAGAAATTCCACAGGTAAACCAATAATGGGATTAGGCCTACCAGTACAAAAGAGATCAATGTAGCTAGACCGATTTTGAATGGGCTTTTGCTTTCGCGCATCATTCCGAGCTCATCCTTCATCATTTCAGCTACCCAAAGATCTTTGTCTGAGCAGATGTGATCCACTATTTTTTGGAGAAGTTCTCCTTTGAAACCTTTTGCTCGGTAGATGTCTTCGATTTCTGAGCGTTCAATTTCAGGTAGGTTTTCTACTTCCCAGTATTCGATTTTTTCGTGCTTGTCATAGTTGTCTTTTTCGCTTTTCGCAGAAAGATAGGCCCCCACCGACATGGAGAATCCATCGGCCAATAGATTGGCAAAACCTAGAATAATCAAGATTCCTGCGTCAAGATTTGCTCCGTAGCCTCCTGCGACCACGGCAAAGGTGGTCACGGCGCCGTCAATTCCTCCATAGACGAATTCGCGTAAGTACTCTTGAAGCTTTCCGAAACGGGTGTTTTCTAAATGTATTTCTGACTCCATAGGTTAATTAAGGTTTTTGAGGAAAAAATTCTTGACATTTTCACCCATCACAGCTCTGATTTCTGCCTCTGAGAATCCTGCATTCATCAGGCCTTCCACGATCAAAGGTAATCCTGTGATATCAAATGGTACGGCCACCGATCCATCATAATCTGACCCTAATGCGACATATTCCACACCAACTAGATCACGAACATGTTTGATCGAAGCGATGATATTTGGGAGTTCGGGTTCTCCCACAGCCATGTCAAAAAAAGCAATCCCGATGATTCCTCCATTGACGGCGATTTTTTGGATTTGGGCATCGCTTAGGTTTCTTTGAGAGTCCAACACAGCTCTGACACCAGTATGGGATACTATCACAGGCTTGGTAGTGATATCTAATACATCATCCACTATCGCGGGGGAAGAGTGTGCCAAGTCTATAAAAATCCCTAACTCATTCATTTTTCTCACCGCAGATTTTCCAAAATCTGAAAGCCCAGCCCCATTTTCTCCGTGTGCCGAGCCTCCAAATTCATTGTCGAAAAAGTGGGTCGGGCCGATCATCCGGACACCGGCAGCGTAGACTTTTTCCAGATTTTCAAGGGAAGCTTCGATTGCATGTCCTCCTTCGATTCCCAACATGGCGCCGATGACTTGCTTATCGGATTTTCTAGCTTCGATCAGACGGATTAGATCTGCTTTGTTTTTGATGAAAATGGCTTTTTCCTCTTCATTTTCCACAAAATCAGCCAATGCTTCGGATTGAGACAGCGTTCTGTTGATCAAACTAAACCAATTCCAAGGGCTTTCTCCCTTAGCGATAGTTAGTGGGGTGATGTTGTCGAAAGCATCTTCATTGTTGCTTTGCATGTTTTGGCCCGCCGGAGATTTAGAAACGATAGTAAACATCTCCAAAGCAACATTGGCTTCTCTCATTCGAGGGAAATCCACGTGACCGCGATCTCCGCGTTTGTTAAGATTTCTACCCCAAAGCAGGGCATCACAGTGCAGGTCCGAAATGAAGTCAAGCCGATCATACATGGCTTGCGCTTCTGCTGAGACGGTATAGGGTGCGGATAATTTGACAGGATTACGTTGGGATTCGATGTACTGAGGCACAGTATTGATTCCTATCAGATAAATCACAAATAGAATGACGAGGAAAAAAAGAAACTTCTTCATAGGATTGGGTTTACCCATTGAAGATACTAAAAAAGCTTACCAATGATCTGTTTTCAATCTTTTCCTCATTGCTAAAGCTGATCGGCCATTTTCACAGGAGGTAAAGATTCAAACTCCTCCATGCTGAAAAGACGGGATCGAATAATAAATCTGACTCCAAGTGGGATTTCAATCGAAAAACTGCTTCCTCGACCGGGTGTGGCATCCAAGGTCAATTGGGTATGTTTCCAATAGTCAAACTGGTCGGCAGTCATAAAAAAATCACACCCGTGTACATTTCCGATCCATACATCCTGAGAACCTAGTCTGAACTCCCCTTTTTCAAAACACATCGGGGCCGAACCGTCACAGCATCCACTACTTTGGTGAAACATGAGTTCGGTGCCATGCTTTTTGCGAAGCTGATCGATTACAGCCTCTGCAGCTGGGGTGGATAATATACGGGCGGATGCAGTCATTAATTTCAATCAATAAAAAGAGAGAAGCAGAAAATATCCTGCTTCTCTCTGACAATAAACCCTCTTTTAGAAAAACCCTAATTTTTGCTTGCTGTAGGAGATCAGCATGTTTTTGGTCTGACGGTAGTGGTTGAGCATCATCAAATGCGTCTCTCTACCAAAACCTGACTTTTTATAGCCGCCAAAAGGTGCATGAGATGGGTAAGCATGGTAGCAGTTGACCCAAACGCGGCCGGCCTGAATTGCTCTTGGTACCTGATAGAGTTCGTGGGCATCTCTTGACCAAAGTCCCGCTCCAAGTCCATACATGGTATCATTGGCGATAGCGATGGCTTCTTCGGTAGTCTTGAATGTAGTTACGCAAGTCACAGGACCGAAGATTTCTTCTTGGAAAACACGCATTTTGTTGTGGCCTTTGAGGATGGTAGGTTGGATGTAGTATCCGTTTTCCAATCCGGAATTCAATCCTGTTTTGGCCCCTCCGGTCAATACTTCTGCCCCTTCTTCTTTTCCGATCTCGATGTAGGAGAGGATTTTTTCGTACTGATCATTGGAAGCCTGAGCACCCATCATGGTGTCTTCTGCCATAGGGTGGCCGAGTTTGATGGCTTTGGTACGGGCAATGACTCGCTCCATAAAGACGTCGTATATATCCTCATGAACCAAAATTCTGGAAGGGCAAGTGCAGACTTCTCCTTGGTTCAGAGCAAACATGACGGCACCTTCTACCGCCTTGTCGAAAAACTCATCGTCGGCATCCGCCACGGATTTCATGAAGATGTTTGGTGATTTTCCGCCCAATTCCATGGTCACAGGGATGAGATTTTCGGAAGCATACTGCATGATCAATCGGCCTGTAGTGGTCTCACCTGTGAAAGCCACTTTGGCTACTCGGGTGGAGGTGGCAAGAGGTTTCCCAGCTTCGATTCCAAAACCTGTCACCACATTGATGACTCCCGGAGGGACGACATCTGCGATGAGATCCATCAGCACCATGATGCTAGTTGGTGTTTGCTCAGCTGGCTTGACAACTGTGCAGCATCCGGCTGCCAGTGCAGGGGCTATTTTCCAGGTAGCCATCAGGAGTGGGAAATTCCAAGGAATGATCTGGCCCACTACGCCAAGCGGCTCGTGAAGATTGATGCTTACTGTGGTTTCGTCGTGTTCAGACATGGAGCTTTCATCAGCGCGGATCACGCCGGCGAAGTACCTGAAGTGATCGATGCAAAGCGGGAGGTCAGCCGCGCGAGTTTCTCGGATGGCTTTTCCATTGTCGATTGTTTCCACTCTTGCCAAAAGCTCGAGATTGGCTTCCATCACGTCTGCGATCTTTAGCAGGACTCTGCTTCTTTCTGCAGCAGGTGCCTTGGACCAGGTGGCAAAAGCTGTGTGAGCTGCATCCAGTGCCTTTTCGATGTCCTCTTTATTGCCTCGGGCAGCTTTTGCAAAAGGCTTCCCGTCTATCGGGGAGATGTTTTCAAAGTATTCTCCAGAGGAGGGTTTTACCCATTGACCACCAATGAAGTGATCGTATTTTTCTTTGATCAAGGGGCGATCTACAGGCTTAGCCTGAGCGTAGGTTAATGTTTGCATAGTTTTGGGTTATTTTGCTTACATCCAAAATTCCCGTTGTTTATTCTGAAAAAATTGTACTGGATGATCAAAAAATCTGCATAAAGTGACTTTTCTCAGGTTTCTTTTTTCAAAAGCTCTTTATTTTTCAACTTATTCACGATCGCTATTTCTTAGCAGATTATACAATGGCCCAAAACACCCAGTTTCCAGGAGTATTCTGGAGAAATCCGCATGACCTCAAAACCATGGTCGAAAACAGGACGACTTACACGTTGGACAATTGCGAATTAAACATCTTTGAAACCCATCAGTCCGCCGAAAAAGTCAACTTGGCATTTGGAGATTTGGTCTTGACTACCATGCTCAAAGGGAAGAAAGTCATGCATTTGTTTGATAGACCTGGATTTGACTACCTGCCTGGGGAATCGGTGATCGTACCGCCCAACGAGGTGATGAAGATTGATTTTCCAGAGGCACAATGGGATAATCCTACCCAATGCATAGCGCTTTCGATTTCCAAGGAAATGATTGAAAACACCTTTAATCTCTTGAATGAGCGATTTTCCTCAAAGGTTTTGACCCAAGAGTGGGGGCTTGATCTATCGTATTTTCATCTGATTAATACTCAGGATCTGTCTGAAATCATCAATCGATTTGTTAGAATCGGAGTTAAGGAGCGTTCGCGGGAAAAGGATTTGATCGCCTCTTTGGCATTGAAAGAGCTTTTGATCCGTCTTACCCAGACACAAGCGCGAGATATGCTCGAGAAAACGTATAAGGAATTATCCGGGAGCAATCGATTGGCCCACGTGGTCGATTACATCAAGAAGAATATCCGAGAAAACCTTCAGTTGGAAGACTTGGCTTCACAGGCCTGCATGAGCAAAGCGCATTTTTTGAGAACGTTCAAAATTGAGTTGGGATTGACCCCAATGGAGTTTGTGGTTAAAGAGCGATTGAAGTTGGCAAAGTATTACCTGGTAATGGGGGGCTTTCAGATTCAGGAGGTTTGTTTGATGTCGGGTTTTAACAATCTGACCAATTTTATCAGGGCATTTAAAAAGGAGTTTCACCATACGCCAAAAGTATTTCAAAGGATAGGTGAAAAATAAATGAGGAATTTTTTACTGAAATTTTGATTGTTTGTTCTGTTTTCATACGTTTAAGAAACTTTTGCAGACATAATAGTTGCTCAACCCAGCGCTTTGCCAAAGTTTATATGGTTTTAATCCATTAACAATAAACCCTCCTCGGGAGCCTAATTTTAAAAAGGCTCCCTTTTTTTATGCATAAATTTTTATGGGATTTGCATGATTTGAAAAAACTGGTTTAAAAAAAGGGTGGTTTTATCAAAAAAAATACAAAAAATGGAAAAATAGGTTTTTTAGATATTAAAAAACTGGTTTTCAGAAGATTCTGATTTTGGCTCCGAAAACAAAAAAACCTTCACGAAAATTTCGCGAAGGCTTTCCCATTTAATTAACCCTTTAATCCAAAATCCTTTTTTAAATTCCTGTTAAGCTTATCTGGACAAGCTTGTTGGATTGAGAAAAGAATGTGAGGTAAAGGTAATTTCCATTAAAGGCTGGGTCAGTGATCGGAGTCACAAGCCGAGGCTGTTGATCAACTTTGCTTTCTGATTGGTAATAGAAAAATGGAACTTTATTATGTCACGGGCCGAAGAAATCTCAGTCGTTTTTGAGAATACTTTCAAAGGGAAAATCTTCTGCCACGGCATTTGTTTGACTTGCTAGAATTGCTGAATTCATGAAAGAGTATAATGGCAAAAGGTATTTAAGAGATACTTGGCAGATTATGGCATGGAGTAAGGTTTTAAAAAATAAAATTTGAAGGATTATAAAAATTAAAAAAAGTTTTGAAATTAAATTTCTTTTTTATTAATTCCGTTTTAGTTTAATATTTTAAACCTTAGCTGTTCTCGACATTGACAAAGGCTTGTCACTTTATTATGAGTTATAATAATCATAAACTTTTATTAACCTTTTTAAAAATGAAATTATTTAATTCAAATCAATTCAAATCAATTCAATTTAAATCTTTGATTTTAGGCCTCTTTTTGGTTATGGGCTGTGTCCCTGATGAAAATCTAAGTATTGAAAATCAGCTTCTTGAAGAAAGTAAGACAGGTAGTCAAATGGATCTCAATAAAGTTGAAATAGCAAAGGAGTTTTCTTTGATTTTAGGGAGTCTGATGGAACAGAAAAATCATCGATTGGAGTTAACCAATCTAATGGAGTCTTTTGATCCATTTGCAGATCAGATCACCCTAGCAGCGGTATTCGGTAAAACTGAGAGCATGGGGCAATCCGAACTGCAAAAATTGGAGGAGACCGAAAATTACCTGGGATCAAGGAAAAGTGTAAATTTTCTCGGAGAGGCTATAGTGGAACACACCCTCCAGAATATGAAGATTTTAAAATCTATTGAAAATTCTTTTGGTTCTTATTTCGCAAGATTGTCTTCTAAAAACGCAAATGTTTCCCAAAAAGAAGCCCTTAAGGAATACTTTTCTGTACAGGGTCTCGTCCTCCATATTCCCTATGAAGAAAAGTTTGACTGGGGTAACTTACAGGGAGCTATTACTACCACCTATGATCCTCTTATCAGGGATGATTGGAATGAGGGGTATTTATTCAACTTGTCCGGATCTAGACTATCTGAAGCGACAGGAACTTTGGTGCCTGTTGTAAATGATGATTACTCCTTTGAAAATCCTACTATCGTAGTAACCTATTTTGAAGAAGATGATTTTATGGCTACTCCACCCGAGCCAACGCTCCCAACACCGGCAGCGAATGCAGTTATATTAGGCTATAACGTGAACCATTCTTCGATTTCTCAGTCGGATATTTTATTTACAAATATTCCTGAAATGCAATTGACAAGTAATGATTATGTAGGTTTGTTTGGCAGTTTCACAAAAGTCAGATTATATCGAGGATCCAATAAACTAAAAGTTAATTTTGATGGCACTGTAGGATCTTCTGCTGACGGTGAAACCTTCAGATACAGTGAAGTTAGGTTTACCAAAGATGATGCCCGATTTAAAAGGTGGAAAGCAGTGAATATTCAGTTCGATCCTGATTGGGATATGTCTGAAAACAGCCAACAATTGATTTTTTTCACAGATCACAATCTTAGTGGAACAGCTAAGGCGAAGGCTTCGGCAAAAGTGGGCTATGATTTTATTGAGAAAAAACCTACAGCAGAATTTACTACATCTGTAGATGTTGAAGTAGAGCTAGGAGGTTCCACATTTAGAACAAATTCAGAGTTATCAAGAAGATCTGTATTAGCTCATATTGTGGGAGATACTAGTCATGGTACAAGACTAAGAAATGGTAATGAGTATAATGTAAAACCCATAGGGCATTTACGTTTTTACTTTGAACACTACTTTACTGATTTACCTGGATAATTTGTTTGAGGGATAGCAATATCCCTCATTTTTATACTTCTTATGAAAAAGACTATATTGTTTTTGCTGCTTATTGTTAGTTCTATATCTATTGGATTTTCGCAGAAATTAGATTCTATCCTTAATCGTTCAAACCTAGGCTTCAACTATGGACCTGCCCATGATTTCTTTGCCTGCTGTGCAGAAAAGCCGCCGGCAGGATTGCCTATAACTAATTTTTCTGATAAAAGTAATGTCGGAGAGATTTTTGGTTTCGAATATGGATATCGCCCTGAGGATAAGAAAAATGAATGGGGCTTTGGATTTGCCAAGCAGGTAAGCAGAAAAGACTTTACCGCGAATGTAGAAACTAGTCTTGCAATCGTTGAAATAGGGGAATTTAGATTAAGGAACACCAAGAATTTTCATTATATGTTTCTAAAAAGGCATTTCATTGACGAAAAATTTATTGGAATTTTTGGTGTTTATAACCTTAGGTATAGAGATCAGGCTGTAGAAGTTATTGCAAATTCAGATAGAACGCGAGTGCCTCTAAGGGAATCTTCTATAGAAATCGACTTTGGGGTTTTTATTGGGGCAGAATACTACGTGCCTGTAAGAAACTTCCAATTAGGAGTTCGTTCGAGGTTATATTATACTCAGGGGTATAGCGAGAGCTTCGAGAGTTTTGAAATCTCTCCCGTGATAAGATTCAAATTATAGACCGACTGATTAATTCAAAACAAAAACATTAAGGACCTTTAAAAGGGCCTTTTTTCTTTTTTCAAAATTGAAAAGCTTTAAAATCCGTTGATATGCCTCATTGGAAAAAGCTGCCAAATTTTGATTCAAAAGTTTAAAGATTTGATTCTCCAGCAGGTTTAATTCTTTTTTTGCCAAAACAATCCCCGAATCCCCAATAATCTCCGGAATCGCCCCAACTGCCGATCCAATTGGAATGCAACCACAGGTCATGGCTTCTCCCAACGCATTGGGAAAGCCCTCGGAAGTTGAAAGCTGAAGGTAGAATTGGTGGGAATTGTAAAGGTCCAAAAGTTCAGTGGGCTTCATTTTACCCAAAACTGTCACATTCTGATTTGGCGAGGAATAGGAAGAGTCCCCCACCAAAGTGAAGGTCCAATCCGGATGAAGTGCGGCCAATTGCTCGATTAAATCATAGCCTTTGACGATAGCTCTTGAAGGATTGGAAGTGCCGGTGGCCACAGAAATAAAGCTGAAAGGCTTGCGGATTTTGCCTAAATCCTTCCAAAAATCTGTATCGAAGCCATTTGGAATGACTTGAATGGGGGTTTTCAAATCGGGAATCAAATTCAAAAGACCTTGTTTTGGTGAGATGCTTGGGTCGTAAGAATAATCCTGCCTGACCAAGGCTTCGGCCACTGGCAAAATGAGGCTACAGTTTTTAAAGGAATACACGGTGGCTTTGCGAAGCCATTTCTTTCGAAAATTCCCATAGCCGATCTCAGGCATATTGATGCAGTCGGTACCTCCGGCCTGGATAGTGCATTTTTTTTCAAACACCTTTCCAAACCAAACCGGTAAAACGCTATGATACCCTCCAAAAAAGCAGAGGTATTGGCTGGTGCGGGGCAGAAACCAGAGTAACTGAAAAAACTGAAGTATAAAGAAAAAAGGGAGTTTGACCGGGCTTTGGGTGAATTCCAAAGGCTTGATCTCAGCCACCGGACGGATCATTTCCAGGTCACGGTCAATAAAAGCGGTGCGGACGGGAAAGGTGTAGAGGATCAAATTCAAGCAATCAAAATCCCTGTTTCCTGAATTTCCTTTGCAAAAGGATTCCGAGAATTAAAGTCTTCCGATTTTAAAGGATGAGGTTCAATTCTAAGGTCAACTTTTCTTCTTAGTTTTCTAAGTTCTTGTTGAGTTTGAAAAAAGTCATCCATTCGGTCAAAAATCAAAGCAACATCTACATCGCTCGATTCTTTTTCGAGTCCCTTTGCATACGAACCAAAAAGATAGGCTGCTTTTAATCTCAAGTTTTCTGGAATCAGAGTCAGGTAACTCTTTACGTTTTTTAGAATTTCTGAATTAACCATAGTCTTAGAATTTCGATTGGTTCTTTCCAAAGTACGGTAAAACTGTATTTTTCCCGCAGATGTACGCAGAAAAAGTCGCAGATTTGAGCAGATCATATTTTTTAATGGGTCTTTAAATTTATCACCCTATTGTATTTACAGGAAAGATGAAATCTGCGAAAATCAGCGTCCCAAATCTGCGGAGATCAGCGGGAGACTTTTAAATTAATTGTTTCTCCTTCAAAAAAATGGGCCAAAAGATTATCTCTTGGCCCTTTGATTTTAGGTGATTGTACTCGTTACACCACCAAATTCACAATCTTACCCGGCACGATAATCACCTTCTTTGGTGCTTTTCCTTCCAGCCATTTTTGAACATTGGAATCGGCCAAAGCCGCTTTTTCGATTTCGGGAACAGACAAGGAAAGTGGTAAATCCAACTTCGCCCGCATCTTGCCATTGATCATCACCGGATACTCGAAATTGCTTTCTACCAAATATTCCTCCTTAAACTCAGGGAAAGCGGCTGTAGTAATTGAGCTTGTATTTCCCAAAAGTGACCAGAGTTCCTCAGAAATATGTGGAGCATACGGCGAAATCAAAATCGCCAATGGCTCCAGCACTTCACGCTTATTGCATTTCAAAGCCGTTAACTCGTTGACGCAAATCATAAAGCTGGACACGGAGGTATTGAATGAATAATTGGCCATGTCTTCTTCCATCTTTTTGATGGCTTTGTGAAGGGCTTTCATTTCTTCCTTGCTGGCTTTTTCATCGGAAACCACGAATTCTCCAGTGTTAGTATGGTAAAGGTTCCACGCCTTTCTCAGGAACTTGTACACGCCATCAATGCCGTTGGTGTTCCAAGGCTTAAACTGCTCCAAAGGCCCCAAGAACATCTCGTACAATCTTAGCGTGTCTGCCCCGTAGCGCTCGATGATGTCGTCCGGATTGACCACGTTGTACTTGGATTTGGACATTTTTTCCACTTCAGATCCGCAGAGGTACTTTCCGTCTTCCAGGATAAATTCCGCATCCGCCAAGTCCGGTCTCCAGGCCTTGAATTTATCCAGATTCAACTGATCGTTATGGACGATATTGACATCCACGTGCATGGCGGAGGTGTCGTATTGATCCTTTAGTCCGTAAGAGACAAAGGTGTTGGTTCCTTTCAGTCGGTAAACAAAATTGGACCTTCCCTGAATCATCCCCTGGTTGATCATCTTTTGGAAAGGCTCGTCGATGCTCACCACACCCAAGTCATACAAAAACTTAGTCCAGAAACGGGAGTACAGCAAGTGGCCAGTTGCATGTTCGGAACCTCCGATATACAAGTCCACTGCGCCCCAATAATCCGTTTTGGCCTTGTCAGCGAAAACGGACTCGTTTTTAGGATCCATGTAGCGGAAGAAGTACCAGCTTGATCCCGCCCAACCTGGCATGGTGGAAAGTTCCAAAGGATATTCTCCGTCTACGGTTTTATAAGTCCATTCTTTTGCCCGTCCCAGTGGTGGTTCTCCATCTTCCGTAGGCAAATATTTATCTACTTCAGGAAGCACCAAAGGAAGGTCTTTTTCTTCAATCAAATAAGGCAAGCTATCCTTGAAGTACACAGGAAGTGGTTCTCCCCAATAGCGCTGACGGGTGAAAATTGCATCCCGCATGCGGAACTGGATTTTTCCTTTTCCGATCCCCTTTTCTTCCAAAAACCTGATGCATTTCTGCATCGCTTCTTTCATGTAAAGGCCTGAAATAAAGCCCGAATTGATGATCAAACCGCCTTTTCCTGGGAAAGAACCGTTTTCCATGGAGCCTTCGATGACTTGGCGGATTTCCAATCCGAAGTGTTTGGCAAAGTTGTAGTCCCGCTCGTCATGGGCAGGTACAGCCATCACGGCGCCTGTTCCATACCCAGCCAATACATAGTCTGCAACCCAGATTTGGATTTCCTCTCCGTTGAATGGGTTGATTGCATAAGAGCCTGTGAATGCACCTGAAATGGTCTTCACGTCGCTCATTCGCTCGCGCTCGGAGCGGTTTTTGGCTACTTGGATGTATGCTTCGGCAGTTTCTCGCTGATCGTCGGTGACGAGTTCAGCAGCTAAGTCCGATTCCGGTGCCAAAGCCAAATAGGTCACGCCGAAAATGGTGTCAACTCGGGTGGTGAAGACTTTGATTTTCTTATCCGAACCCTTGACATCGAAAAGTACTTCCGCACCGATGGACTTTCCGATCCAGTTGCGCTGCATTTCCTTGATTGGCTCAGACCATTCCACTTTTTCCAATCCCTGAAGCAGTCGATCGGCATAGGCCGTGATTCGCATGGAC
>CALRRX020000017.1:0-14422 GCA_943370675.1 Reyranella massiliensis 521
AAAGTACATCTGTCCCTCTTTGTCAGGCAACTGACCGGTACCATAGCCCGAATCTTCATTGACCAAAATCGGAGGCTGAACTTCCAAGTACCCGGCCGCCATGGCCTGATCCAGGAAAAAATTGATCAGGGCGCGCTGAAGTCTTGCTCCTTTTCCTTTATAAACCGGAAAGCCAGCTCCAGTAATCTTCACCCCAAGGTCAAAATCAATGATATCATACTTTTTGATCAGCTCCCAATGAGGCAATTTCCCTTCGAAAAGAGCCGGGATCGCACCATGGCTAAGAACTACCTCATTGTCCTCGGCAGATCTTCCAGAAGGAACGGAAGTGTGAGGCACATTTGGAATGGTGTATAGAAGTGCTTTCAGGTCTTCTTCAGCTTTGGCGTTTTGCTCGTCCAGTTCTTTGATTTGAACCTTGATCTCAGCAGTACGCTCACGAATGGCGGTCGCTTCTTCAGCTTTACCTTCTTTCATGAGAATCCCAATTTGCTTTGAAATCGTGTTGGCCTCAGCCTGAATCTGATCCCGCTGTGACTGTGTGGATTTTCGGAGATCATCCAAGGCAACAAGTTGCTCAAGGATACTTTCTACGTTTGGAATATTTCGCTTTTGCAAACCGGCCAGCACTTGGGCATAGTTTTCCCGGATTTGATTTACTAAGAGCATGTTAAAATCGACGTTTGAAGGGCCAAAGATAATTACTTATCGGACAAAGACAGTTTTTGAAATGGTAGAGAAGGGACCTTCCATTTCCTTGTTGTCAGATCTCAGGAGTTGGACTTTAAGCTGGTAGTCTCCTTTGGGCAGGTTTGACACTCTGACGGATGACATCTGCTTTACTTCGTAAGAAAACTCATTAACAAAAATTTTAACCTTCAGTCCATCCAACTTCATGTCACCGCCAAGGACCAAAAAATCAATCACCAAATCCTCCCCAAAAGGTACAATTTGGGCGTTTTTTGGTTGATTTAGGGCCAAATAGGGTTCTGCCGAATAGGGAAACGGCCGTGAATCACCGACCAAAAAGTCCCTATCTATGTAATTCCCGAAATTCTTGAGGGCAAAACCCTCCTCATCCACCAAGTAGGCGACTGTTCGGTAGGTACCGACGGTAAGCTCTCTTTGAAATATAGGAGAAAGGTATCCTACAGGATCGCCACCATTGAGAATCATGAAAAGGCGGGCATTGCCACCTCCATTGTTCTGCAGGTCAAAGTTTTTCACATTAAACTCAAAAGGGACTTTTCCAGGTTTGAATACTTGATTACCCAAAGGGGTGTACAACTCTAAAATAGCATCAGGATAACTGGAAGAGTCTTCGAATTGATAAAAAGCGACATTGGGAAGTGCCGTACCTTCTTCCCCAATTACTAGGTTTTCATCAGCCCCTGATTCATTGATCTTTTTTTTATCCTCACTACAAGAAAGCAACGACAGGCAAAAGAGAATTGGGATAATCAGGAATTTATTCATGCCGCACCAAGATTGAGCCTAAAGATATTTATTTTTGAAGAATTCAAGGAAATTACAACTAAACTACACCCATAATGGAGATCTTATTCGATGAAATTCCAAGTCTGGATTTGGCTGATTTTACTTCAGGAAATCCGGAGCAAAAAGCAGCTTTTGTCAAAAAGCTGGGAGAAGCCTATCAGAATATCGGATTTGTTGCAATCAAAAATCATGGTCTTTCCAAAGACCTCCAAGATAGACTCTATGGGTCAATCAAATCGTTTTTTGCTTTACCTGATGAGGTAAAGTCCCAGTATGAAAAGCCAGAAATCGGATACCAGCGCGGGTATACAGGTAAGGGAAAAGAGCATGCAAAAGGAAGAAATACGGGAGATTTGAAAGAGTTTTACCATGTCGGTCAAGAACTTGAAATGATCCCTGATTCGGACCCAATCAAATCAGAATATCCGGATAACCTCTGGCCAAAGGAAATCCCGCAGTTTAAGCAAGATGCCATTGAAGCCTACCAAACCCTGGAAAATGCAGGTAAGCAGATGCTTCGAGCAATTGCCTTGAACCTGGAACTTCCTGAAGATTACTTCGAAGACAAAGTAGCCCATGGCAACTCCATTCTTCGTCAAATCCACTATTTCCCAATCGAAAACCCAGATGAAGTCCCTGCTGATGCGGTCAGAGCGGCCGAGCACGGAGATATCAATCTAATCACGCTCCTAATGGGTGCCAGTGCAGATGGTCTACAAGTCTTGAGAAAAGATGGCAAATGGATCCCGATCACGGCACTTCCTGACCAACTGGTGGTAAATGTGGGCGACATGCTGGAGCGCTTGACAAATAAAAAATTGAAATCCACCATCCATCGAGTAGTCAATCCTCCACGCGAACTCATGCATACCAGCAGGTATTCAATTCCGTTTTTCATGCACCCAAGGTCGGAAATGGACTTAACCTGCCTGGAAAGCTGCATCAGCGAAAATAATCCAAAGCAATTTACCGATGCGACTGCTGGAGAATTTTTGGAAGAAAGACTACGGGAACTAGGTCTCAGAAAATAGGATGTCGGTCAGGACTGTCCGATATTATGTCTTTCTGAAGGATATTCTTACTCTTTCACTCACTGCTTTTGGTGGACCACAAGCGTTTTTGGCGATGCTACTGGAGCGTATGGTGAAAAAAAGAGCCTATATCAAAGAGGAGGAGCTTTGGGAGCTTAATGCGCTCTGCAACATGCTTCCCGGCCCCTCCTCTACCCAATTGGTATCTGCGATCGGATTTCGGGTGGGTGGCCCAAATCTAGCCTACCTTGCACTTTTTGTCTGGATTTTGCCTGCCACCATCTTGATGATTAGCGCGGCATTTTTGATTGATTTTCTACAGGAAAATACGCCTGGAGCCTTAAATTTTGCCCGATTCATTCAGCCGATGGCCATTGGGTTTATCATTTTTGCTGCGCAAAAAACCATCAGCAAAATGGTCAAAACCACAGAAGCCATGATCCTGATGCTGATTTCAGCTTTTGTGTCATTCTTTTACAGTTCACCCTATGTTTTTCCGGTGATGTTGATCTTGGGAGGGCTGAGCACTTCGATCAAGTATAAAAACCAACCCAAAGCTGAGGACGAAAAGCCACTCACTATCAAGTGGAGTAATTTCTATTTGTGGATTGGGGTATTGGTTTTGGCGGCACTTGGGGGAGCAATCACTAAATTTCAGCCCGTCTTACTATTTGAGAATTTCTACCGAAACGGAAGTTTGATTTTTGGTGGCGGACAGGTGTTAGTCCCTTACCTCTACACCGAATTTGTCGATTTTAAACACTTTTTAAATTCGGAGGAATTTCTGACAGGCTATGCCATTTCGCAAGGAATCCCAGGTCCGACCTTCTCTATTGCTTCCTATATCGGTGCGCTTTCTATGCGTGAGTTTGGAATCAGTGGTTTTATCTTGGGAGGAATGATCGGCGCAGCCGGAATATTTCTGCCGGGTGTTTTCCTAATTTTCTTTGTGATCCGATTTTGGGATCAGCTCAAGCTTTACCGCCCGGTCAGGGCAGCACTCGAGGGCATCAATGCCGTATCCTGCGGGATGCTGATTGCTGCAGCCTACTTGCTTTTTGAGCCACTGGAGGCAAACGGATTGAATATATTTTTCATTCTTGGGACTTACGCTTTACTTCAATTTTCAAAAATCTCCTCTCCTATCATCATCTCAGGGGGAATAGTATTGGGAATTTTAGTCAATCATTTTTTCGGATAATTGAGGAAAGCCGCATCTCGGAACAAGATTAGCCCAAAAACCGTTTTGTGTTCTAAATTGATTTCCTAACTTTCTCTTATGCAAGCCTACGAATTCATCAACAGTCTCATCCCACCGCTCAAGTTAACAGACCGAGCAGGTATGGCATTGAGCTGGATGGAAGAGATCCGAACTGACTCTTTACCGGTGACAGATCAGGGAAGATTTCTGGGCTTTATTGAAGATGAGATCATATTTGAGCAAAACGACGCTGAAGAACTCATCAGCAAAATCCAATTAGAGGGCAATGGATGCTGGGTTTACTCAGACAAGCACATCTACGATGTCCTGCGAGTAGCTTCCGAAAATCACTCGAATCTGGTAGCCGTACTGGACAGGGAAAATACCTACTTGGGCGTCATCACCATGGAAGATGCCATTTCAGCCTTTGCAGATAGTCTTTCTATCAAATCCCAAGGGAGCGTACTGATCCTCTCGATGGAGATGAAGGATTACCAGCTTTCTGAGATTTCAAGATTGGTAGAATCAGAAAATACCAAAATCCTAAGTTGCTTTATCACCTCTGATCCACTTGATGACAGCAAAATCAAATTGACCTTAAAGATGGACAAGCCTGAGTTGCGTCACGTGAAAGCCACATTAGAACGATTTGGCTATCGAGTGATTGACCATTACCAAGAGGAAACAGGCATCTCCAGTGAAGAAGACCGGATCGGCAACTTGCTTAGATTTTTAGATATTTGAGGCAAAATAGCCTACCGAAAGAAGCTTAACCCATCAGGAAAAACCCAGAGCAAATTCATGGGTTCTCCTCCTGACTCAGGCTTGACCATTTAAAATCAAACGAAGATCAGATGAAAGTTGCCCTGCATGGCCTCGCACTGAAGCCTGAAATTTTACCACAAATCCTCAGCTTATTCAGTGTTTTGGAATCAAGCAATGCAGAGATTTTTGTCACCGAGTCATTTGACAAGCAATTAAGAAATCTTGGAAAAGCTACCCTTAACTATTGGGTACTGAAGAGTAAAGAAGAATATGAAGGTTTGGATTTTTTCCTTTCTATCGGAGGAGACGGTACGCTACTCGACTCAGTGAGCCTGATTGGCAGTAGAGAAATCCCCATTTTAGGTTTGAATACAGGTAGACTTGGGTTCCTGGCTACAGTAGCAACCGACAAAATTGAAGAATCCATCCAAAACTTGGTCAGCGGAAATTATCAGATCGAATCCCGCACGCTACTGTCACTGGAAAGCAATCGAAAGCTTTTTCACGGAGTTAACTTTGCCCTGAATGAATTCACCATTCATAAGCGGGACACCTCATCCATGATCACTGTCCATACCTATATTGACGGTAAATACCTTAACTCATATTGGGCAGACGGCCTGATTGTGTCCACTCCCACCGGATCGACAGGCTATTCTTTGAGTTGCGGAGGCCCATTGATTACACCCGGTGCCAAAAACTTTGTGCTCACCCCAGTGAGTCCTCACAACCTTAATGTAAGGCCAATTATCGTCTCTGACGAATCAGTGATCAGCTTTGAGATCGAAGGCAGGACTGACAAGTTTCTTATTTCCTTGGATTCCAGATCCACGGCTATTTCCTCAGATTTGAAACTGAGCGTGAAAAAAGAAAAGTTTTCCGCAAAATTGGTGAAATTGCCAACCGATCATTTCTTTGATACCCTCAGGCAAAAGCTGAATTGGGGCTTTGACATGAGAAATTAAAGAGCATCAGAGCTTAACAATTATTAACCCGTGAAATACAAAAGGGCGTTTTTTAAACGTTAGGTACTTCATAACTTGCATCGTCTTGAAAAAAGTCAATTTTAAGATTTTCAATCACTTAGTAGCAGTACTCTTTTGGGTAGCTTTGGCTTTACCCGGATTTGGACAAAAATATGAAATAGGCGGTGGCATAGGTGCCGGAGTTTATTCAGGTGATATCATCCGAAAAATTGACCCTGGCCAATTAGGCCTTCAAGGAACGTTGTTTGGCAAGAGAAATTTTGACAATGTTTGGACCTTAAGAGTGGCATTAAGTACTTCCGTACTCCAGGCAGACGATGAGTTAAAACCTCTCGACTTGGTGTACCGAAGCAGAGATGCCCGTTTCAAAGGAGGCGTGATAGAAGGATCTGCTGTGATGGAGTTCAATTTCTTAGATTTTCTGAGAAATGATTCCGAATTCAGATTTTCGCCCTATGCCTTTTTTGGTGTTGGCTATTCCTTTTTTACTATGAAAGGAAGACCCAGTGCCGAAAGATTTACACCAGCAGAATATTACCAGCTGTTTTCTCCGGTAATCCCTTTTGGAGGAGGAATAAAATATAGGCTAAGCGATCAATGGACCCTGGCTGCGGAGTTTGGAATACGAGCGACCTTCACTGATTATCTGGATAAAATAGACTCTAAACTGGGTGTCATTCCTGTATCAGAAATTGACCCAAATACCGGAGCACAATTGACCCATATCATCAATTTTGGCAACCCCAACACCAAAGACTGGTACTATTTTCTAGGGGTCACCCTGAGTTATACCATCCCCAATGTAAGGTGCTACGCCTATTAATTAATTGACCTGTAGGGAAGATTATTGAAAAAGAAATAGCATTTTTGTACCTCCAAAAATGTAGGTACCCAAGCCATTGGAATGAAGGAAACACTAGACCTAACCAATATCCCCAAACATATTGCAATCATCATGGACGGCAATGGCCGGTGGGCTAAGAAAAAAGGCGCCATGAGAATTTTCGGGCACCGAAACGCCATACAGGCAGTAAAAGATGCCATTGAAGGAGCTGACAAACTTGGGGTTAAATACCTTACTTTATTTTCCTTTTCAACCGAAAATTGGTCCCGTCCCCAAGACGAGGTGAAGGCGTTGATGGAATTGCTCGTAAAAACCATCATAGACGAAATCTCCTTGATGATGAATAACAATATCCGGCTGGATGCCATTGGAGATCTTGAAAGCCTTCCTTCTTCTGCTTACGAAAAATTGATGGAAGCCAAGCGAGTGACTGCTTCCAATACCGGCCTCACAGTCATTTTAGCACTTAGCTATAGTGGTCAGTGGGAACTGGCCAAAGCCACCCAACGCATTGCTCAAAAAGTATCCGAAGGAAAATTAAAGCCTGAGGAAATTACCCAACAGGTCATGGCTGACCACTTGGACACTGCCGGAATCCCAGATCCCGAGCTCATGATCCGAACCAGCGGTGAATACCGAATCAGTAATTTTCTCTTATGGCAATTGGCCTACACCGAATTGTACTTCACTCCGGTGCTATGGCCTGATTTCAGACGGGAACACCTCTTTGCCGCAGTAGAAGATTATCAAAAAAGAGAACGAAGATTCGGGAAGACCGGTGAGCAAGTTAAATCTTAAGTACTAGATGAAAAGAAGTTTATTAATTCTGTTTTGTTTGATTTGGTCGGTAGGCGCTCATGCCCAAATCCGTTTGGGTCAAAGCCGATATGCATCACCAAAACCGGTCAACATATTGGAATTGAACTACTCCAAACCTCAGAAATTCCGCATTGCAGAAATCAAAGCGGTGGGTCTTTCCACCCTGGATGAAATCGCCATCATATCCCTATCAGGTCTCAAAGTAGACGACCGAATCGATGTACCCGGAGATGCTATTTCAGGAGCACTTAAAAAACTTTGGGGACAGGGAATCATCGGTGACGTCAAAATCTTGGTAACCAAGATCGAAGGTGAGGACATTTACCTCTTGCTAGATCTGACCGAGCGTCCAAGATTCTCAAGAGTTGAGTTTTCTGGAATCAACAAAACGCAGGAAGGAGAACTCCGGGACAAAGTCAATATCCGAGGAAGGGTAGTACGCGATGACGTGCTCAACACCGCCAAAAGAAACATCGAGAAATATTACCTCGACAAAGGATTTCTCAATACAGAAGTGAAAATCGTTCAGGATAGAGACACCACCCTTCCTAACAGCGTCAAACTCCGCTTTGACATCAACACCAACTCCAAAGTCAAAATCAATGAGATTGCGATCTACGGCAATGAAGAAATCTCTGACCGCGCCATCAAAGGCAAATTGAAGAAAACAAAGGAGCATGCCCGAGTAGCCATCTTCAAGGATGTGTACTCTAGGGTCACAGACGCAGATCTTCAAAGCGTCTCCCGATCTATGTTCCATACCGATTCTGCATCCAAAGAAGATTTTAATAACTACATCAACAAAAACCTCAAGCTTAATTTCTTCAACGGATCTAAATACATCCCTAAGGAATACCGTGCCGACAAGGAAAAAGCCATCGCGTTCTACAACAGCAAAGGTTTCCGTGATGCAAAAATCTTGGATGATTCAGTCTACAATTTCTCAGAAGACAAAATCAATATCGATATCGCTGTAGAGGAAGGTAAAAAATACTATTACCGCAACATCACCTTTACCGGAAATTACATCCACGAAGACGATGTCCTGCTCGCCAAGTTGGGTATCCAAAAAGGGGATGTCTATGACAAAGAAAAGCTGGATAAGCGTCTCAATTATGATCCACAAAAAGGGGATGACGTTAGTTCCCTTTATCAAGATAATGGCTACCTCTTCTTCAACATTGATCCTGTAGAAATCAACGTGACGGGTGACTCCATCGACTTAGAGATGCGGATCTTTGAAGGTCCACAGGTGACTGTGAACAGCGTAAGCATCAAAGGTAATGAACGGACTTCTGACCATGTGGTCATGAGAGAAATTCGTATCCTTCCTGGCCAGAAATTCAACCGAAGCTTATTGGTAAGAACCATCCGTGAACTTTCAACTCTGGGTTATTTTGACCCTGAAAAGATTAATCCTGATCTCAAACCAAACTTCGAAAGTGCTACAGTTGACATTACTTTTGAACTCGTAGAGCGACCAAACGATCAGATAGAATTGTCCGGTGGATGGGGAGGTTTCTTCGGCTTTGTGGGTACTGTAGGATTGGTGTTCAACAATTTCTCCATCAAAAATATAGGAGACTTTAGCAAATGGGACCCACTTCCGGTAGGAGATGGCCAAAAACTGTCACTCAGAATTCAGGCCAATGGTCAAACCTTCCAAAACTATTCTCTCTCACTGACAGAACCTTGGTTTGGTGGCAAAAAACCAAATGGATTGAGTTTTTCATTCAATCATTCCATTCAGCGACAAGTGGACTTCTTCAATCGCGTTCCAGGTAATGACATTTTGGGATTCTTCAAAATTACAGGGGTCACTTTAGGCCTAGCCAAACGAGTCACTTGGCCTGATGATTATTTTAGCATCAGCAATTCGATTCAGTTCCAAAACTATGAGTTCAACCAATTTGGAACATCTTTCGGCTTAAGTTATCCTACCGGAAATTCAAAAAGTTTGACTTTAAACACGACGGTAGCCAGAAACAACGTTGACAATACGATCTATCCAAGATTAGGATCAAACATCATCCTTTCTACTGAATTTACTCCTCCATACAATTCACTCAATCGTAAGCTAACCGATGAGTCTACGGATCAGGAGAAGTACAATTGGCTAGAGTACCACAAGTGGATGTTTGATGCCTCTTTCTTCACCCCTGTATTTGGCTCATCTAAGTGGGTAGCCAGCGCAAGAGCACACATGGGATTTGTGGGTTCTTATGGCAACAAAATCGGAATTATTCCTTTGGAGCGATTCGTAATGGGTGGTGATGGAATGACCTTCAACAACTTTGCCCTTGGTCAGGAAATCATTGGCTTGAGAGGATACGAAAACCAGACCATTACCCCGGGTAGAGAAACTCGAGGTACCGCCAACCCAGATCCTTACGGTGGGGTAGTCTACAATAAATACGTGATGGAGCTCCGATTCTTAGTCTCTCCAAATCCATCAGCAACGATCTTCCTATTGACATTTGCTGAAGCAGGAAATAACTGGGGATCCTACAAGGATTTTAACCCTTATGATCTTAAAAAATCAGCTGGGGTTGGCGCCAGAATATTCATGCCGGCATTTGGTCTGCTAGGTGTGGATTGGGGCTACGGGTTTGATCCAATTCCGGGAAGTCTTCAGCGAAGCGGTCCACAGTTCCACTTTACGATTGGTCAGCAATTCAGATAATCTTCCAAATGCGCCGAACGTTAGTTAATTTATGCAAAAAATAAGTTTCATTTTGCCCTTGGCTAAGACTCGGAAAACCGGACGAAGACATGAATAAATCACTGAAAATTGTACTTTTGCTGCTCTTCATGCTTAATTCAGGGCATATTTCAGCCCAAAAGTTTGGCTACATTGACTCAGAGTACATCCTCAACAAGCATCCAGACTACAAAACGGTACAGGATGAGCTGAAGAAGCTGAGCGACCAATGGAAGAAAGAGGCACAAAGTTTGGATCAGGAGATCAAAGAACTCAATACCCAACTGAAAGCCGAAGAGGTGCTACTCACGGAAGAGATGTACCAAAAGCGACTTGAGGAAATCAAAGCAAAGCAAAAGGCTTCGCAAGAATTTAACAGCCGGATTTTTGGAATAGATGGGATGTATTACCAAAAGCAGGCAGAACTGCTACAGCCCCTCCAATCCAAAATCTACGATGCCATCGAACGGGTTTCGCGAAGAAATAACCTTGCGGTCCTATTTGATAAAGCAGCAGGACCCTCTGCGATTATCTATACTGATCCAAGGCACGATTATTCAGAGTTTGTTTTGGAAGAGTTAGGAATCGAAGACAATAAGTAAAAATAAATCCAAGGTCAATTTCTACCGAATAGACCTTACAGTAACTAATCAGTGAACATTTAAAAACAAATTATACTCATATGAAAGTAAAAGTTATCCTAGCCGCAGTGGCATTGCTGTTCGTAGGATTCACCGCTCAGGCTCAAACTGTCAAAATCGGATACACGAGCGTAGAGTTTATCATGGACCTGATGCCAGAAATGGAGCAAATCGGTGCAGATATTCAAGATTACCAGACACAGCTGCAGACCAATATCCAAACTAAAGCTGCTGATTTCCAAAAGCAGGTACAAGCGTATCAGCAAGCAGGTGCTACCATGACCGAGCAGGCAAGAGCTGCCAAAGAACAAGAGCTTACCAAGCTTCAGGGCGACCTTCAGAAGTACGAGCAGGATGCGCAAGTATCTTACCAAAGAAAGCTTCAGGAGCTATTGGAGCCGGTACAGACCAAAGTAATCAACGCGATCAATGCAGTAGCTGCAGAAAACAACTACACACATATCTTCGCTGAGACAGCGGGTCAGTCTCCTATCCTTCTCTACACCAAAGAAGAAGACAAGTTTACAGAACTCGTCTTGGCAAAATTGGGAATCCAAGTTCCTCCTCCAGCAGCTCAGAAATAAAATAAATTGAAACCGGCTCAAAAGGCCGGTTTTTTTTGACCTTCTCTATAAACCCAACCCAATTCCTAGATTAGACCTGCCAAGTTTTGAAAACCTGGCAGGTCTTTTTACCTTAAGGGGGAAGGCTAAACTTCCCACTTGCCAGTTCTATTATACCTATGCCCAAAAAGAACCCAAAGGAAATCATCACGCAGAGTCAGGATGCTGTCTTGGTTGATTTTTATGCGGACTGGTGTGGCCCCTGCCAAACGATGAATCCGGTGCTGGAGGAAGCTTTGGCGGAGTTGGGTGAAAAAATCAAGCTGCTCAAGCTCAATGTGGACAAACATCCACAACTTGCCCAGCAGTTTGCTGTGAGGTCCATTCCACACTACATTCTCTTCAAACGGGGAAAAATCCTTTGGAGAAAAGGAGGTATCCTCACCAAACGAGACTTGATTCAGCAGCTGAAAGGGTTTGTATGAAACACTTTCAATGTGTAGCTAAAAATCCTACAAGACAAAAAGCTCAAAATTTTCAGTGTGGATAGTCTGTATGGAGGCTTCAGGGTATGCCTGCCGAAAGGTAGCCGGAATCTTGACTTTGGCTTTCGGGCTCCACTTAAAATCCCAAGCGGAAAGCGTTTCTCCCACCTCCTCCACATAATCAATTTCCTGTTGGGCGTGCGTTCTCCAAAAATATCCCCGATTAAACTGCCCATCTAAGGCGTTTTTCTTGAAACGCTCTGCCATCAGAAAATTTTCCCACAAAGCCCCGACATCTGTCCTGCTTTCCAAGGGAAGAAAATTATGGATCAGGCTGTTTCGGATACCATTGTCTACAAAATAGACTTTCTTCGCCTTTTTGAGCTCATTACGTAGATTTTTACTAAAAGAACCCAGCCTGAAAATGATAAACGTTTGTTCCAAAAGGGTGATGTATTTTTCCACGGTCTCATTGTCCAAACCAGTCATCATGCCTAATTCGTGGTAGGAAACCTCATTCCCCACCTGATAAGCCAAGGCCTGAAGCAACTTGACGATCTGATCAGGCTTGCGCAAATTTCCCAGCGAAAAGACATCCTTGAATAGATAAGAATCAGCAATCATTCGTAGGCGATCTTCGGCGTCTGCTAAATTCAAGACGATATCGGGATAATATCCAAAAACCATTCTTGAGGGGATCATCCGCTTTTCCTCCAAAAAACTGCTTTGGTTTGCCATTTCTGTAAAAGAAAAGGGGAAAAGAAAATATTCCCATTTCCTTCCGGTAAGCGGTTCTTTCATTCGATTGGAGAGTTCAAAAGCAGAGGATCCGGTAGCCAATACTTTGACATCCGGGAAATTATCAACGATGATTTTGATACAGATTCCAATATTCTGAATGCGTTGTGCTTCATCGATGACAAGCGTTTTCGCTTTTCCGATCAAGGTTTTGAGCTTGGTAGAACTGGGGCTTTCCAGAAGTTCGCGGATATCCGCATCATCGCCATTCCACCAAAGGATGGGAGGCTGAAAACTATCGGCATGGTGCTTCAATAGGGTGCTTTTGCCCACTTGTCTAGGGCCAAAAATGATGATGGCTTTTGGGTCTTGAAGCCGCTTCGTTAACTTATCCTGTATTTCCCTCTGAATAAACATAATCGCAAATTTAGTGTTAATTTTGCGATTATAATCGCTGAATTTATATAAATTCTACGATTTTGACTAAAGAGCATGAAGGTAAGCCCTTCTGGGTGTAGTCAAATCATCGTTAGGACTGGGTGGAATTTGCAATTCCACCCTAATATCCTTACCAATTTACAATTGGTACATGTTAACATTGTTTTTCGATATCAGCAAATTACAAATTTGTTTGTATAGAAAGGCGTAGTTACAAACATACGCCTAGTCCTAAGCATATTTCTTCTACGCCCAGAGGGGAAAGCGTAATTTCAAATTACGCCTAGGCAACGTCACTTTTAAACTCTAACTCAAACTACACTAAGCAGGGGCCAAACAGGGGATCCTGAGATCCTGGCAGGTCGGAATTCATCCAAGTGATGTTGCCGTTGAAAAGACACAATTTAGTGTTTCAAAATATAAAGATCTTTACAACCAAATTTTCTCCAAAATCATTGCGTTGTAGTAATTATATAAGACTATCTTTCCTTTATTTATAAAAAGGATTTTCATTGTAAAATCTCCATATCCGGTAGGACATTTTGTATAACCAACCTTTATTCTCTCCACTTCCCAATCAAACCCTAGAATTTGATTCATATCATCTTTCAAAACTTTCCCTTTCTTAGTGAATGGATCTATTTCTCTCCTTGAATATTTGACAATTTTAATATTTCTTATTTCAAAATTAGTCAGATCGCAATCTTCAATTTCACATTCACTAGTCAACGCAATTAATTCCAACTCATTAATAATAAATCCTGAAGATAGGCAAGTTGAATCTTTACTTAAACGCTCATTGTATTCATCCTTTGTTTCATAATAAGACCCTGGGATAAGTTTCCTAATCTCAATAACCTTCCAATTCCCATTGATTTCTCCCAAGTGTTCCTGAGCTTGAACTCGAGTTTGAAAAACAAATAAGAAAAATATATTTATTAAAATTTTAATTTTCATCTATTTGAGTATTAATTGACTTTATTGAATCACTATTCTTGAGAGGATCAAATTTTATATAATCACCTTCTTCCCATAACACTGCTTCTCCAAGTCTTCTTTTTTCCAAACCTGTTCCCCCTTTCATGTACTCGAGAAAATTTTTACCTCCTTTCTCCAAAGAAAACGCTCCAATCCTCAATTTTGCATTTGAAATATTGTATCCAAAATCGATTACAGCATCTTCTTGAAAATTATTTAATCCCTTAATATTCAATGCTTTAATAGCTATGTTTTTATGTGAAACATAGTCATGCAAAAATAAGTCTGTCGCTTCTGATTCTGATATTTTTGATCCAACAACAAATGGTTCTTCAGAAGCAGTTAATGGCCATTTAATCTTGTCAGCTTCTGACATCAAATGCCCATAACCTATAGTTGCTTTTCCATATTGATCATTATATCTTTCTAAGGGATGCCCAGGGATTCCATTTCCTTCATAAAATTTTATGAATTCCTTATCATCTACTGCCAAGTCTCCATAAAAATATTTAGTCACACCAAATATATTTAATTTCGCCGCTACTCCACCTCCTAATGGCCCCTGTTGACTCAGAGCAACTCTTTCATAAGTTATAAGTTGTTGTTTATTTTCTCCCCAAGTCTTATCTACAATTACAATGTATTTTTCTGCTCCTTCTAAGTCAATGCTCCTTATCACATCGTTCTCAGCAAAAGCATAAGTACTATTCCACGGAAACTCTTTTGTCAACGGAT